>CBFDDQ010000053.1:0-3294 GCA_965603615.1 Candidatus Woesearchaeota archaeon | reverse complement strand
AGCAAAATTATGTCATAATTTTGTTTGAAAGATTTTAAATTTTGTTCTGGATTTTCATTTAGGAAACCAATTTTTATTAGGTTTTTGTATTTGAATCCTTCTATCATTCCGATGTCTCCTAACCCATCTCCCAGAAGTATAACATTTGTTCTGTCTTTAATTTTTTTAAAAACTGGATAATCTTTTACAGCAATTTCTGTTTTATTTAGGGAATGGATAATGGGTTCTCTTACTTTCTTTGCTTTACCATTTTTATCAAATTCATAAAGGTTAGCTATAATGTGTACATTTTTGTATAATCTTTTTTCTTGTTTTAGGTATTCAAAAACTATATCCCCAAAACCTGCAGACATTATAATTAAGGGGATATTATTTTTATGTAAAAAGTCAATAAATTCTAAAACACCTTTTCTTAATATAAGTTTATTCTTTTTTACTATATTTTTAATCACTTCTTTGTTAATTCCCTTTTCAATAAGTAAATCGAAATGTTTTTTCCACCATTCTTCCATTTTTTCTTTTTTCTCTTTGTCTGGAATGTTTGGATTGATTTCAATTGGATGGTAAATATCAAATAATTTGTGGGCTTTTTTGATATAGTCTTTTCCTAAATAATTTTCTTGTCTTATTTGTGCGAATGTAGTTGATATTTTTTTACCTTTTACAAAAGCTTTAGTTAAAGTTCTGTCAAAATCTGTAAGAATATGTAGTTTGTCTTTACCTTGTTCTTTGATTGTTTGTTTTATTAGTTCTAATTCTTTTGGATTTGGGATTAGAAGGTCTTTCATTAATAATGAAGAATAAACTATATTTTATAAATTTTTAGATAGAAGATAATTCTTTTATTGTGTTAATTCTTGTAATTGTTCATCTGCTTTATCAAATCTTTTTGTGTGTGTTTCATAGTCATGTTCTCTTACTAGTAAATCACTTAATCTATTCATTTTCCACTCTGCACCATTTCTTCTTATTCTATCAACTTTATTATTCCCATCTAAATCTTGATGAAGTTCTGAATCAAAAAGTCTATGTGCAAATCCAGGGTAAATTTTAACATCTTGTGAGCCATTAGAATATATTGTATGTTCAATATGCCCATATAATCCTGTTGCAAAAGATTTGGTTTTATATGCTGGTTTTGAAATTGTTCTGTTATTCCAAGCCATATTACACCCTCTAACTGCTCCTAATAGAGCTGCTATACATCCTACAAGTGCTAATCTCCTTTTAGTAAGTTCTTTCATTTTAGTCATCTATATACTCTAGTATATACTTTATAAATCTTTGGGTTAACTAAAAAATTCCTTAATTTTTTCTTCTGGATTTATTGTAATTTCTGTTTTAATATCCGGAGGAAAGCATTTCTGGTAGTTCTGCCATGTGTATCTTTCGTCAAGGAATATTATAACACCTCTGTCTGTTTCTGACCTTATGCAACGACCTGCATTTTGCAATGATTTTATTATAGCTGGATAAATATAACCATAATCCCATCCTTTTTGATATCTATCCTGGTAATATTCAATGAGTTCTTTTGTTTCCAAGTCTGGTTTTCCTAAAGGTAGTCCTACAATAATAACTGCTTTTAGTAAATCTGGGAGATCAATACCTTCACCTAATGAGCCTGATGCTGCTCCCAGTAAAACTGCACCTTTTTCTTTGTATTTTTTGAAATTATCTATTAGTTCTTGTTTTTGTGTTTTGTTTAGTTTTGACTGTTCAAAGAATATTGTTTTGTTGCACTTTGGCTGGAAATATTTGTTTACTTCATCTCTTAGGTTATAAGAAGGAAAGAATATTGCTGTTGAGCCAGGGATTAAATTTGTTATTTGTGAGCAGGTATTTGCTATTTTTTCATACATTTGCTCTGACCTTTTTGTGTATTTTGTTGTTGTGTTTGGCAGTATTAGGTTTAATCTATTATTTTTTGGAAAAGGTGATTTGTATTCTGACAGGAGAGTTTTATTTTTTTCTATACCTAATAAATCAAGATACATTTCTGTTGGTGACAAAGTTCCTGACATTAATATCATTGAGTGCGGATTTAATTCTTTGAATATGAAAGAAGGGTCTAAACATTTGTATGCCAGATTGATATATGGTTTATTTGTTCTTTTTAAAAATTTTCTTGATAATATTCTTATGAAACCATAATTTGGACCTGTCCATGATTCTAAGAAATTAGCTACAGAATTTATTGATGATCTTTTTTGGTCTTCTAGAACTGTTTCTGATGCTAGTTTTAGTTCTGTTATTAAATCTTCATCTGTTGGAAAGTCTTGTTTTTCAATTAAAATTTCTGATTTGTCCAGAGGTAGTTTTATATCATTTAACTGGTTTTGAATTCCTTTTAGGTCTGAGATAAATTTGAAGTCAAATCTTTTTGCTTCTTTTATTGCACTTTTTATTGTGAATTCTGAAAGATTATTTGTTAGAATATTTCTGCATTTTTCCGGGAGATTATGTGCTTCATCAAAGATTAGGATTGAAGATTCTAATTGTTTATTTGTTTTATCTAGAAGTGTTTTTCTTATTGATGGTGATAAGATATGGAAGTAATCTGCTATTATTACTTTTGCATTTTTTGCCAGTTCACAAGAGACTTCAAATGGGCATAATTTGTTTTCTGTGCAGATTTTTATTATTTCTTCTACATGAGGTATTTTTGGCATTTGTTTTTTTGTTAATTGTTTTTTGTGCTTCTTTTTTAGATTTAGGTAAAATTCACACAAGTCTTTTGTTCTTACATCTTTGCAGTAGTCTGAGAATTCTGCTGAGTTTTGGTTTTCTATTCCTGGGATTGGACACATGTGTTTTTTTCCTATAATATCTACAGCTGTGAAGTTTAAATTGTATTTTTCTTTTATTTGTTTTAGAGTTTCTATTGCAATATTATGTTGTGAGTGTCTTGGTGTTAAGAAGAAGATTGTTAGGTTGCTGTTTAGAGCTTGTTTTAGAGCTGGTGCTAATGTAGCTGCTGTTTTTCCCAAACCTGTTGGTGCGTGGGTAATTAGATTGTTTTTATTTTCTATAATTGAGTATACTTGTTTTGTTAGAGCTTCTTGTATTGGTCTGACTTGTTTGTAAGGGAAAAGAAATTCTTTCATAAAGTTGATTTATTGTTTTTGTTTATAAGGATTTAGGTAGTAAAACCTTTGGTTTTGTAGGTAATCTTTATATACTGTTTAATTTTCTTTTTTTTATGGAAAAAAATAGTTATTATGTAATATTTGTAAGAGAGCGTTTTTTTGATATTGACTGCAGTATTTTTATAAGACCAACTATAAGTTCTAT
>CBFDDQ010000052.1:0-4331 GCA_965603615.1 Candidatus Woesearchaeota archaeon | reverse complement strand
TTAAGTTTTTGCCTTTTATTTTAATTGTTACCTGCTTTTTTCCTTGTAATAGAGGAGTATTTAAGATTTCTTGTTTTCCAAGATATATAATAACATTATATGCTGGTATTGTTGATTCAAATTCTATTTTTAAGTCTGCTTCTTCTTTATAATCTATTATTAATGGCTCTATGTTTTTAACTATTATATTTGGCTTTTGAACTATGTTTATATCTATTGTTGAGTATTGTATGTTTTTTTCATTTTCTATAACTGCAATTATTTTATTTTTAGCTTTTGTTTTGAAGATTGTTATTTTTTCTTCTAATTCTTTTAATGTTAATGATTTACATTCTGTTAGGCAGATGTCTATTGTTTTTGATGTGCTTTTTTTATTTTTTGTTACACAGATTACTTCTATGTTTTCATCTTCATAGTAAAGTGATTCTTTAGTTGTGCAGGAAAATTCTATGTCTTTGAATTCTGATTTTTTCTCTTTTTCTTCTAATTCTTTTATAATATTTTCTGCCTGCTCTTTTGATATTTTTGGGTGATCTGCTGAGATTTCTATGAATGATGTTGATGATTTTGAGAATGATATTGATGACTCTAATTCTGATTTAAAGATATAATTTTCATTAAGTTTTTTTGGAACCTTAACAATGAAATAAGCTGATTTTATTTCTTTTGGTTTTAGTAATAAAGTTTTTTTGTTATTGTCTATTGGTGATGGTGCTTTTTTTAAGTGGATTAAAGGTGTTAGGTAAAAATCTGTTGGATTTTCTACTGTTATTTTTATCGGGACATAGGAATCAAAACCTACTTTTGTTTTTAACGGCTCTGTTGAAGATGTTAATAATTGTATGATTTTTTCTCCTGTATTTTCTATTTCTGCTTTTGTGTCAAGTTCTTCTATGTCTACTTCCAAGTCTGATGATTTCCAGTGATAGTCTATTGATGATGTTCCTGAGTCTAGAGATTCTGATAGTTTTATGTGTGTTATATCCACCCATCCATATTGTGAGTATGTTATATCAAATGGAAGCCATCCTATATTTGGCAGGTAAACTTCTGCCCAGCCGTGATTTTCAAATTTGTTATTCTTTGTTGAATAAACTATGCCTGAGATAAATTTTGCTGGGATTTTTTTTGCTCTTAGAATTGAGATGAAGAGATTTGTAAGTTCATCACAGACACCTATTTTATTTTCTAGAACCCATGAAGACTTTTGCACTCTTTTTTCTGTTTTTAGGTTTAGTTCGTATTTTATGTTTTCTTCTACATATTTTGCTGTTTTGTATATTATCTGGTAGAGATCTGTTTCTTTTTCGAAAATTTGATCTGCTAGATTTTGTATATTTGAATCTATGTTAATATATATTTGCTCTTCTGTGTATTTTTCCAAGTTTCTTTCGAAAGGAGTTTGGTAGGATATTTTGTCTTTTATTTTTAGAGGGGTATTTTTGGTTTGTATGTCTGCTTCCAAACCATAGTATATTTTATTTTCATAAATATTATTCCAGGTGTAGATTATTTTGTTGTTTTGTTTTTCTGTTTGTGCTGCTGGTTCTGAGAAAATGTTTAAGTTAGACACTTCCTGGTTGTCTGTTTCCAGAGGTATAAGGTTTAAAATGGCTTCTGCTTCTAGTAAATTTGGGTTTGATCCTGTTGGTCTTAAATTTATTTCTGTGTTTATGTTTAGGTTTATATCAGCTTGATTATAATCTGGATAATTTTCTGCTTGGATGAACGGTATAATAAATAGAAGAATGATTATTAATTTTACACCTCTCATATGTATTTTGTATTAATTAAATTTATATAGTTTGTTGTTTGTTTTTTAGTTAAAAGAGGTGCAAGACTATCTAGAATGCTGTATCTCCAAATTTTAAGATGGTAAAATTTTACAGGAGAAGAAAGTATAAAATAGATTTTAAGTATAATATTAATCTTTATCTTAGTTTTTTAAAGAAATATAAATTATTATTTTTTAGTTTGATTGGTTTTATAATTTTAATAGATTTGGCGCGTTTGGCTGACAAGTTTTTATTCAAAGTAATTATTGACAAGGGAACTGAATTTTCAGCTAAGACAATAACTTCCAGTGTTTTAATAAAGATTTTACTGATAATAGTAGGAATTTATATTTTGCTAGCTGTTTTAAAAGCTGTGTTTAAATTTATTTATCTGCACTTGATGAACCATTTATCAGCAAATTTAATTATTGATATAAAAAGAAAATTTTTCAGCCATTTGATAAATTTATCTTATAATTTTCATGCTACTCACAGGACTGGAAGTTTAATATCTAAATTAGTCAGAATTGGTGGTTCTGTTGACAGGCTTACAGATGTTATTATATTTAATTTTGTTCCTTTGATTACCCAGTCTATTATAGTATTTGCCTCTTTAATATATTTTAATCTTGCTTCTGCTTTTGTAATTTTTGTAACTATATTTATATTTATTTTTTATAGTTTTATAATCCAAAAATTTCAGGAACCTGCTAATGTATTAGCAAATGAAACTGAAGATATAGAAAAAGCTAATGTTGGTGACATGTTTACAAATATTGATTCTATAAAATATTTTGGAAAGGAAAACAGTATTATGTCAAGATTTAAGAGGTTAAGTAATACTTCAAAGAGAACTGCTATTAAACATTGGGGTTATTTCAGGTATTTGGATTTTGGGCAGAGCTTGATTGTTTCTATAGGCACTTTACTTATGATTTTGTTTCCAATACTTGATTTTTTGAAAGGAGAGCTGACTATAGGGAGTATAGTTTTTATTTATACTTTATATATGGGTTTAATGGGGCCACTTTTTGGTTTTGTGCATGGAATAAGAGGTTTTTATCATTCTATGGCTGATTTTGAGGTATTGTTTAGATTTAACAAGATTGAGAATGAGGTTGAGGACAGAGAGAATGCCAAGAAGTTAGAAGTTGCTAATGGTGAGATTGAGTTCAGGAATGTTTCATTTAGATATGAAAAACGAAGATTATTTAGAAAGTTTGATTTGAGAATTAAGCAAAATTATAAAGTAGCATTAGTTGGACATTCTGGCTGCGGAAAAACTACTTTGATTAGATTACTTTATAGATTGTATGATGTTGGAAAGGGAAGGATTTTAATTGATGGTGAGGATATTAGAGATTTTACCAAGAAAAGTTTGAGAAATGAGATGGCTATAGTTCCGCAGGAGTGTGTGTTGTTTGATGATACTATATTTAATAACATTAAGTTTTCAAAACCAGATGCTTCAAGAAGAGAGGTTCTTAGAGCAATAAGGTTTGCTCAGCTGGATAAGATAATAAAAGATTTTCCTAATAAAGATAAAACTGTAGTTGGTGAGAGAGGTGTTAGATTATCTGGTGGTGAGAAACAGAGAGTTTCTATTGCCAGGGCTTTGTTAGCTAATAAGAAAATTTTGGTTTTGGATGAGGCTACAAGTTCCTTAGATTCTAAGACAGAGTATGAGATTCAGTTGGCTTTGAGTAAGTTGATGAAAGGAAGAACTTCTATTATTATAGCTCACAGATTGAGCACTATAATGAAAGCTGACAAAATAATTGTTTTAGAGAAAGGAAAAATAGTTCAAATGGGAAAACATAAGGATTTGATAAAGAAGAAAGGTGTTTATAAGGATTTGTGGAAACTGCAGAAGGGAGGGTATATAAAATAAATAACTTTTTATAATATTTAGTTCTTTAATAAACTATGAAAGTTTTAATTGAAAAGGATGCAGAGGATTTTTTGGAGAAAAACAGATTTCCTGTTGCTAAGAGAGTTGTAATTAAGAAAGAAAGTGAAATAGAGCAAGCAGTTAAAAAATTAGGATTTCCTGTTTCTATGAAGATTATTGGAAAGAATATTTTGCACAAAACTGATGTTGGCGGTGTTAAGCTGGATATAAGAAATTTACAGGAAGCTGAAAAAGCTTTTAAGCAGTTAAAGAAGGTAAAAGGATTTCAGGGTGTTTTAGTGCAGGAGTTTATCCCTGGGAAGTATGTTTTACTTGGTTTGAAAAAAACTAATGAATTTGGGCATGTTTTAGTTTTTGGATTAGGTGGTATATTTACTGAGGTTATAAGTGATGTTTCTTTTAGAGTGTGCCCTATAAATATTAATGATGCTCAGGAAATGATAGATGAGATAAAAGGAAAGCAGATTTTATATGGTTTGAGAGGCAAGAGGGTTAATATTAAGGCTATAAAGAATTTATTAGTTAAGTTATCTAATTTAAGCAAGAAATATGAAAATATAAAAGAGTTAGATATAAATCCAAGTATTGTTAATGAGAAGGAAGCTGTGATTGTTGATGCCAGAGTGATTTTTGAGTGAAATTTG
>CBFDDQ010000051.1:0-4392 GCA_965603615.1 Candidatus Woesearchaeota archaeon | reverse complement strand
TCACCCCGGGGGGCGCCCCAAACCCAAAAATGGTAACATATTACTCAATCCCCTTAATAATATTTATAATAATTTTTATAATTTTAATAACTGTCTTAACTTTTTTGCGTTATTTGCAGTTAAAAAGGTGATATAAATAAAAAAACATATATTTTTAGGAATAATAAGAGATATTCTTTTAATTGCATTTGCTATAATTTTAGCTTTAGTTTTAAAAGAAGGAGCACATTATATAGCAGCTTCTTATTACAATCTAGATCCAGGATTTCAAATAACAAATGGAGCTATTGGCACAACAGCAGAAGCTACATCCGATATTTTCATAAGCAGAGTAGTAAATATAGTTTGTATAGCAACAAATATATTTTTTGCTATTATATCTATTCTAATTTTATTTGTCTTACAAGTTTATATACCAACAAAAGAAGGTTTTCTTTTATTTTATGATAAAAAACTCCACAGCTTAATAGAGCAAAAATATAGATTTCTTGTAGGAGGCCATATAAATTTTAAATTATTTTTATTAGTTTTTGCCTTAGCTAACTTATTATTAACATTATTTGTTTTAATACTCTACCCATATCAAGGAGTTTTATAGAACTACTTCTTCCAAATCATTTCCCACTTCATCTTGCAATTTTCACTGCAGACTATAATCTTCTGTTTCTTGAATTTAATCTCAATCCCATTATCTATCATTGCGCCGCATATGGCACATAATTGTTTTTTAGCAAAACTCATATTTCAATACCTGTTTCAATTGCTTCCTTTACTACAGTCATTTGTTTCTTTTTCTCATCAAACTCTTCTGGACTAAAACATAAAAAATCTACAGGATAATTTAAATCCCAATAATCATACATTTTTGCTCCACGTTGAACAAAATCTAATCTTCTAAACTTTGGACTAACTATAACTAAATCTATATCACTATATCTTTTTGGTTTTCCTTTTGCTCTAGAACCAAAAAAAATCATCTTTTTAACAGGGAAGTCTCTACTCACATTTTTTTTAAAAATTTTCAATTTCCTTTTTATAATTGCTTTTCTATCCATTTTAATACTTTATCTACATAACTTAGATATATTTTAGCTTTATTCTTTTTATCCTTAATTTCTCCTGTATCTGGGTATCTTGCATGTACATAAATTAAACTAAGTTCTTTACAATTTTCTTTTAAATTTTCTGGTAATTTAACTTTTTCTGCTAAAAATAACAAATCATGTGTTTTAATGATTTTTTCTTTTTTCAAAAGTAATGCTTTCAATGATTTTTCTATAGTTTGTTGGGAAAATAATGCACTTTCTTCATACTTCTTGCCGTTATATAAAAACTTCGCTGTATCAAAATCTCTTTTTGCCTGCTCCCACCATATTTTTATTTCTTCTCTCATACTTTTTTAAATATATATTCTCCTTTTTTAACTTTTCCCTTAAATTTCCCAAATTTGCAGTCTTTTAATTTTCCAGCTTTAACACCAATTTGCTTATTTATCTTCTCAGAAGTCTCAGGCATAAAAGAAGAAATAAGAATAGAAATAATCCTTATACTTTCCAAAACATTATATAAAACATTGCCTAACTCTTTATCTTTAAGCTTCCAGGGTTCTTTGTCATTAATATACTTGTTAACCTGTCTAATAAAACTAAATATTTCTTCTATAGCTCTATGCATTTCAAAATTACTCATTAACTTATCAATTTTATCAACATCAACTTTTAATTCCTGCTTACCCTCAATCTTTCCTTTAGATTTTTTAGCCAATGATAATGATCTATTAACCAAATTACCAAGCTCATTTACTAATTCACCATTTATTCTTGCCTTCAAAGCTTTCTCAGAAAAATCACCATCATCACCAAAAGGAATTTCACGGATTAAAAAATAACGAAGACCATCTACTGAATATTTTTTAGACAAAGCAACAGGATCAATAGCATTACCAAGAGATTTGCTCATTTTCTGCCCATTCACAGTCAAAAAACCATGTACAAATAATTGTTTTGGTAATTTATATCTAGCACTCATTAAAATTCCAGGGAAAATAATACAGTGAAATCTTTGAATATCCTTTGCTAATAAATGAATCTCAGCAGGCCAATTACCTTCAGAACCAGATATATAATTAAGAATAGCATCAAACCAACACCAGACAAATTGATTTTCACCTATAAGAAGTTTAATTCCCCATTCTAAATTTTCTCTAGAAATACTAATATCCTTTAATCCTTCTTTAATAAAACTAACAACTTCATTCTTTCTATATTCTGGTAAAATAAAGTCTTTATGGGATTCTATATATTTTAAAATTTTATCTTGATATTTTGATAATTTAAAAAAATAATTTTCTTCAGATAATTTTTTAGGAACAGTTTTATGCAAAGGACACTTGCCTTCTTGTAAATCTTTTTCAGTTAAAAATGCTTCACAATCCTCACAATATAATCCTTCATATTTTCCTTTGTAAATATCACCTTTCTTATACAGTTTCATAAAAAAATCTTGTACTACTTTCTTATGTCTCTGTTCTGTTGTTCTAATAAAACTATCATAATTAATATTCAAAATTTTCCAAACTTCTTTCCATTTTTTGGCCATATCATCTGCATATTTTTTAATATTTTTGTAACCTTTTTCTCTAGCAGCTTTAACAGTTTTGACCGAATTCTCGTCTGTACCTGTTAAAAAGAAAACCTTTTCACCCTTGAGCTTGTGCCACCTAGCCAAAACATCAGCAGCTATTGTAGTATATGCAGAACCAATATGGGGCTCTGAATTTACATAATAAATTGGTGTAGTTACATAAAACTTTTTTTTGTTTTCCATATTATTCCTCTTGATAATATATTATAAATTGCCTTATTTAAATCTTTTATTCTGTTTTTATGTTTAATGTATGGTTTTATAAGTTTCAATAATTTAAGTAATTCTTCTTTTTTATGGATTCTAAAATGTCCATAATTATTCCTATAAATATATCCTTCATTATTATATTTACCTTTTCTTTTATCTAAAATTGGTTTATTACACATGATTTCATATTCATTCAGTTTTTTATATATTATTTCTAATAAATTATAATCATAATTACCAAGACTGAATCTAGCCATATTTTGATATATTTTAATACTCCCTTCAGCATCTATAAATCCTGATAAAAAGGAGAAAAAATACTTTTTAGATTTAAGAATCCAATTTGGAACTTTATTTGAAATAAGAAAGTCAAATGATTCATTTAAATATGCTTCTGTATAAATAATGTTTTTATTTTTTTTAATCCAAATTTTTCCATATTCTTTAAATAAATTTCTAATTAAATCAATTTGTTCTAGGATTGTACTTGAACAACCAACACTTATTGTTCTACTGTTTTTATGTTGTTTTCTAACTCTTAAGTCACCAATTCTAAAACCTATTAAGTAAGATTTTTCTATCATATTTCCATTGAAATCTTTTTTTGGATATTTATCATTTGCTTCAGATAAATTTCTTGTTTTTATTTTATACTCTTTTAGTTTTCTATGTATAGTACTCCTAGGAATTCTCAATTTTTCTTCTAATTTCCATGTAGATAACTTATTCTTTATATATAAATGATATAACTTCTTTTTAGAAATTTTTACTCTCTCAGGACCTGCTATTCTTGGACTTATTCCAAATTCTTTTAATCTTTTCCATATTGTTGCTTGACAACAACCAATCTTTTCAGCTATTTGAAAGGTTGTAAATTTTTCATTTTCATATAAATTTAGGATAATCTTTTTAGAAATATTCAGTTTTTTCATAATGTAATTAAACAAAGCAACTATTTAAACATTAGTAACAATTTAGGAATAGTAAAAATATATTAGCAGTTGTAATATAAAACTTATTTTTCATTTCAAATCCATCCTCTCTAAAATCTTCATAAAGTCTAATACACCATAAACAACTACATGTTCTTTTAAAATATTTTGATATAATGGTTTATCTTTATTCTTTAAAAAATGTTTAACAGTTTCCACTTTTAATGATAATTCACTTTCTAATGTTATAAATATTTCCCTCATCATTTTTATTTTTTCCTTTTCTAATTTTCCTACAATTAAAATATCTAAATCTGAATCTTTACCGCCGGCAAATCTTGCATAAGAGCCATACACTAAAATAAATCCTGTCTTAACAATATCCCCCAGCTCTAAAAAATAAGATTTTAATTTTTTATATTTCTCAAGAAACAAAAATCTTTTATCTGCCTCAACTAAAGAATACATCATTCTCGCAGTCTCATTATCAAAATTAGCTCTTAAATTCCTCACATGAACCTTTTTCTCACCGCCACTTTTTTCTTCTTTAATAATCTTGTAAAAAGAAAGCTTATTTACATATTTTAATACTAAATTAGGAGAAGCT
>CBFDDQ010000050.1:0-4651 GCA_965603615.1 Candidatus Woesearchaeota archaeon | reverse complement strand
AATGAAATTTCATGTATAAAATGTGTTGGCATATGAAAATATATTATAATTAGGAGAGATGGTAAATTATTAAAAACAAACATAATATTCAAAGACAAAGAAGACCTTGATTCTTACATTAAAAAACTAGCTCAAAGGTTTAATAAAACTCTTGATGAAAACAATCCTATAGTAGATACAGTAGACAAGGATCATAGATTTCACCTAATCCTGGGATTGCACGGAGCTTCGTCTAAATTCTCAATTAAAAAGGTTGAATAAAAACATTTAAATATACCTATAATTTATTATTAATTACATGAGAGGTGTTATTTTAGCTCTGGCAATACTTGTTATATGCGCAGCAGTATCTTATTCATTTGAGGATTTAACAGGCTTTTTTATCAAAGCAGAACCTACTTCTATAGTTATAACACCAGACCCAGTTCAGGCAGGTTCATCAGTTACACTATTCATAAATCCAGGAAGATATGGTGCAAAAAAATATCTCACTATACATAAATATCCATCTAACCTAAGAAAAGGAATAACAAACTGGTGCTCATCACAAGGTCTCTGTCTCTCAGGAAAATGCATACAGGGCTTCAAATGTTATGGCATAAAATCAATTAATTACAGAATATCAGAAACCTGGCCTAAAGGAACATATTATGTAAGAGTTTATGATTATACATTAAAAGAATATGTAACAGAGCCTTTTGAAGTTGTTTAAAATGTTAGAAAGATTAATTAAAAAAACCACCCTAACAGATGTTCTTATTATTTTAATTTCAGCTATAGCTATAGTTTCTATCTGGAGAGGTGTGTGGAATTTAATGGATCTCTATTTAATGCCGGAAAATTTTGTTATTTCACAGATTGCATCAATAATGTTTGGAATTTTAATATTGTTCCTAATATCTAGAATTAAATAAATATATTTCACACTAATCAAAAAATACAAAAATAAAAAAAACAGAAATTATTTCTTGCTTTTCTTCTTTGCTTTCTTCTTTGCTTTCTTTTCTTTTACTTCTTCAACTGGTTCTTCACTCACTTCTTCAGCAGGTTGTTCTTCTGCTGGTTGTTCTTCACCTGTAGCTATATCACTGCCTTTCTGAAGTAAAACAACATTTTGAGCTTGTTTTCCTCTCTCAGTTTCAACAGAATCAAAAGATACTCTATCATTGTCTCTGATAAAGGTGCCTTGTTTTAGGGATGTGTGATGAATAAAATAATCTTCACCATCATCTCCATTGATGAATCCAAAGCCTTTTTTCCTGTTAAACCACTTTACGCTTCCTTCCATATTTGTTCCTCCTATACTATGTCCAGCTACCTGAACACTATTTTAAATTAAATATTTGCCCTTTTTAAATGTTTTGTAACAAAATTAAAAGAATTATGTAACAAAAGAATTTGGAATGTCATAAAAAGTTCTCTCTTATATTAATTAATTCTTAAAAGAGAACCTACCAAAAAACATCAACATCATCTACTCTCTCATAAGGATTTACAACAAATTTATCCTTCTTCCTACCACCTAAATACTCTAAAATCCCCTGCCAAGCAATAATAACCCCTTGATCACCAGCATATTGTAAAGGAACAACAAAAAACTTATCCCCTCTTTCATTACACATTATACTTAACATACCATTTAATCTTTTATTAGCACCAACACCACCAATCAAAACAGCTTCTTTCTTGCCACAATGTGCCATTGCTCTCTCTGAAACCTCAGTTAACATAGCAAATAAAGTCTCTTGAATAGAAAAACACAAATCTTCTTTTTTAACACCCTTTTTAAAAAAATCCAAACACTTAGTTATAATCCCAGAAAAACTTAAATCCATACCTTTCACAATATAAGGCAGCTCAACATACTTGCCTTTCAAAGCCAAACCCTCAATCTTAGGACCAGCAGGAAAACCAAGACCAACATTTCTTCCAAACTTATCAAGAGCATTTCCCATGCCAATATCAAGGGTTTCCCCAAATATTCTATATTTATCCTCAAGAGCAATTATCTGTGTATTAGCCCCAGAACAAAATACATAAACAGGATCATTAACATCAGTAAACAAGGAGCCAGAACTTAAATGAGCAACTATATGATTAACACCTAATACAGGAATTTTCAACTCCTTGCCAATCTCAACAGCTTTTTTCAAACCAACACCAAGAACACTTTTTCCCAAACCAGGTCCGCGGGAATAAGCAACCAAATCAATTTTCTTAACTCCAGCTTTCTCAATTGCTTCTCTAACTACTCTATCACAAACTCTTTCATGATGTTTAGTAACCTCACCAGGTATCATCCCGCCTTTCTCAGTAGTATAAACATCTCTTATATCACTCAATACCTGTTTTTTAGCAGAAACTACAGCAGCACCAAAAGTATGAGCAGTTGATTCAATTCCAAGGCATATCATACTAGAAAGTAAAACCCAAACCTTTATAAACATTAATTAAAACATATTAATTAATAAAACACAAAAATTGTGTTATATAGGAGAAAAAAATAATGAGAGAAGATTTCGGTCAAAGAGAAATGCATAAAGCAACTTGTGCTGAATGTGGGAAAGAATGCGAAGTTCCATTCAAACCTACAGAAGGTAGAGAAGTTTTTTGTAAAGATTGTTACAGAAAAAAGAAAGGATTCTAATTTTTTATAAAAAAAATAATTTAGAAATATTTAAATTATTTAAAATATATAAAAGAATCATGAAAAAAATATTTTTTATTTTATTAATTATTTTATTAGCAGGATGCATACAAGATGAACCTTTTTGCGGAACATCAACATATGATTCCTGTGAAACTAATTCTGACTGCATAGATGCTGGTTGTTCATCACAAATCTGCCAGTCAAAAAATGCAGAGCAAACATTTACAACATGTGAATTTAGGCCTTGTTATGAACCTAATATTTATGGGGTAGAATGTAAATGCATAGAAAACAAATGTCAGTGGTCTAAGTAAAAAAACTTCTAATCTTTTCTTCTTCTACTCTAATCATATACTTTTCTGCACTAAAGGAAAAAACCAAACTCCCTTTCTTATCATTTTTCATAAGTTCTATAGCTTTTTCAACATCAAAATCTTCTGGTAAATTTACAGGAAGATTATTAATTTTAAGAACATTTTCAATATTATTTTCCTCTAAAAACCCTAGCTCGCATCCTAACTGAAGTTCTTTCACCATTCCAATAGAAACTGCTTCACCATGGCTTAAACCATGAGAAAGTTCTATTGCATGTCCAATTGTATGTCCAAAATTAAGAACAGCCCTAAAGCCATTCTCTTTTTCATCTTTTTCAACAACTCTGGCCTTGCTTTCACATGAATTAAATATAATCTCTTTCAAATCTTCATCATTAACAGAAACTCCTTTTTGCATTCTTTCTAAAGAAGGAGAATTAAAAAGATAACCAGACTTGACAATTTCTGCTACACCATTTTTAAATTCTTTTTCAGGGAGTGTTTTTAAAAATAAAATATCTATTATTACTTCTTTAGGCTGATAGATTGTTCCAACATAATTTTTCTTACCATCAAGATTAACACCATTCTTTCCTCCAATACTGCTGTCAACCATTGCAAGTAGTGTTGTAGGAACATGTATTAATTCAATCCCTCTTTTATATGTTGAAGCAGCAAATCCTGCTAAATCTCCAACTAATCCACCGCCAACAGCAACAATTCTCTTAGCATTTCCAAGCTTTTTCAGAAGAGCAAAATATGTTTCTAAAGATTTATTTTCTTCCACAGACTTTACAATAAAACTATTTTCTGGTATAAGATTTTCATATAATTTTGCAACCTTCTCATCTACAACAACAAAGCCTTCAGGAAGACCTTTTGTAACTATATTACCCTCCCCAATTATTACCTTATATCCTGGATTTAAATTAACTTTAATTTCCATTCAAATAACCTTTTCTCTTCTTATCATCAAACTTTTCAATTGCATACCTTAACATAGTCCTTGGCATTTTCTTATAAAACTTTCCCAAAAACCTCTCCAAAATTTTTTCATCTCTTTTTCCAACCTCGCGCAACATCCAACCTACAGCTTTATGAATCAAATCATGCTCATCATATAATAATAATTCACTTATCTTTAAAGCATCTTTAAAATCATTCTCACGAATAAAACTAAAGCAAGAAACAATAGCAATCCTTCTCTCCCACAAAATCTTTGATTTTGCTAAAGAGTACAAAACCTTTCTGTCCTTATCAATCAAATAATCACCAACAATTTTAGGTGCTGATAAATCAACCAAATCCCAATTATTCACTCTCTTGCTATTTTTCAGATAAAAATCAAAAGCTTTCTTTTTATCTTTCTTGTTAATCAAAGCCAGCAAACTAGTAAATCTATGCTCATGAACTTTACTATCTAACAATTCTTGTATCTCTTCAAAATTTAATTTATATTTCTTAGCTGCTTTGCGTTGAACAGGAACCTCCACACCCAAAAACTCATCTCCATAACCATACTCTCCTTTCCCAGTCTTAAAAAATCTTTTCAAAATTTCAGCTTTCTCACTATCTTTTAAATTTTCTAATTCCTGCTTCAAATCTTTTATCATACAAATAATAAAATATAAAAACTATAAAAGATTTACTTAAACCTATGAAAGAGGTGTATTTCTATACATTAATC
>CBFDDQ010000049.1:0-4696 GCA_965603615.1 Candidatus Woesearchaeota archaeon | reverse complement strand
TGTGGAATGGTTGATCCTTGTTGGGATATGGATGATACACAATAAAAAGTTCTCTCCTTCTAATAAATATCTTTTACCAGAGAACCTAAACCCAAACAAAAACCTTTAAAAATATATACTAAAACATATAACTCTATGAACTGCAAAAACTGTAAAACAAAACCAGTAATAAAGCTTACAAACAGCAACATCTCTCTTTGTAAATCTCATTTCAACAGATATTTTGAAAGAAAAACAAGAAAAACAATAAGAACATACAAACTAATTAAAAAAACAGACAAAGTAATCATAGCTCTTTCAGGTGGAAAAGATTCTTTATCATTAACATTTTTACTACACAAACTCTTAAAACAAAGAAGAATAAAATTAGAAGCTTTAATTATAGATGAAGGTTCTAGAAAAGATGAAATAAAAGCAGCAGAAAAACTCTGCAAAAAACTAAAAATAAAACTAAATAAATTCACTTTCAAAAAAGAATTTGGATTTGATTTATTCAAAATCTCAGAAAAACTAAAAGGTGTCCCTTGTGCCACTTGCGGTGCTCTCAGACGCTCATTAATTAACAAAAAAGCAAGACAATTAAAAGCTACAAAACTAGCTACAGGTCATAATCTGGATGATGAAGCACAATCTATTATAATGAATCAATTCAAGGCTAATCAGACTTTATCTTCTCGTTTAGGGCCTTTAACAGGTGTAAAAGATGACCCTATGTTTGTTAGAAGAATAAAACCATTTTATTTTTTAACAGAAGAAGAAGTCTTAACATTTGCAAAAATAAATAATATATCTCCTGGTAAAAAAATATGCCCTTTCAGATGCGGTGCTTACAGAAACTCTATTAAAAATATGTTAGACAAATTTGAAGAAAAATACTCAGGAACAAAACATTCTATAGTAAAATCTTTTATTGAAATTCTCCCTTTACTAAAGAAAAATTACTCTAAAGTTAAAATAAAACACTGTAAAAAATGCAAAGAAGCTTGTTCTCAGCCAGACTATATATGTCAAAAGTGTAAAATAATTAAAAGATTAGGTAAAAGTTAATAGAATTCTTTAAGGGAAGTGTTTTACTTTTTAATTATTAGAAAAAGGTATTATCTTGTTTATTATATACTTAATCCCAAGAAGTATCCATTAAATTTACACCAGATTTTTTGTGTATAACTTTTAACCAAATTGATAATACAACCATATATAAACCAATAGAAATTGTCCAAGAAATAAAGTTTGATAAATAGCCCTTTAAAGAAGCATATAAATAACCATGAGGAACAGCAATTATAATACAGAGAATTATTAAACTCTCTAATCTTATCCCAAATTTAAAAGCTTTCTTAGCAAAAATATGACTTCTAAAAAAAGCTTCACCAAATATATAACAAAATAATATAAATATATTAATTAAAATTAAATAAAAAAGAAACTCTCTAATTACAGTATAAATTAAATTAAGATGAGAATTACCAAATATATTAATACTACCAATTTTAATAGGTATTATCCACATAGCAAATAAGCCAGATATAGATGCTATTAATAATTTGATTTGTCTATCTATACTTCTTTTAACCATAGATATAGAGATTGCCCCTAATTTATAAAATTATGCTGTTTTTCTTCCCAATCTTATTAATAATTTTATTCCATAGTTTACTTTGGCATAATGTCTTAGAATTTCCAACTAGGATTAATTTTTTCTTAGCCCTTGTTATTGTAACATTAACTAAAGTCTCTCTCTCAATGAACATCAATTTATATTGTGGAAATGAATATTTTTTACTTTTTGCAGAACTAATTATTATTATATCTTTTTCTCTACCTTGAAATCCATGAGCAGTATCAACTTCTATACCTTTTATTCCAATATCTTTAAGAAAATCTCTTATCAAAAACTTTTGTTTTTTATAAGGTGTGACAACACCTATATTTGATGTTTTTATACCCTTTTTAATAAATAATGAAACAATATAGGTTACATACTTAGCTTCTTTTGTATTTGAACAGCCAGAACCAACTTCATCTTCATAATACGCTACTTTGGATGTATCTATAAACATAACAGGTATTTTTGGGTTTAAAAATTGTGGTTTGTCAACTTTTAAACTAAGTATTCTTTCTGCAACTTTTTCTGATGTTATTAGTTTTCCTTCATAAAAGATTTCATTTGCAATTCTAGCAATAGATTTATGCATCCTATATTGAACTGAAAGAAAGGTTGGTACTTTAGGATGCATTTCAAAAAGTCTGTTAAATATAGATAAATTCATTTCTTTGGATATATTTTTTTCATCTATTGGTTGTAACTGCTTATTATCACCAACCAAAATAAATCTCTTACATTTTAGAAGAGGCAATAGAGACATAAAACTAGCTACCTGAGTTGCTTCATCCATAACCACAACATCAAAATTTATATTATCTAAAAAAGAACTGCCAGAGGATGCAACAGTAGATAATATTATATTAGCTTTATTAATAATGTCAGATATTATAGTTTTTATTAATTTATCAACATTCTTTTTATAAAAATCCAAGGAACATAATAAGTTTACATATTCTCTACACAAATTTTTTTTATGATTAATCTGGACATAGAGTTCTGTATTTATACTATTTATTTTCATATTAAATAAATCAATTTTTTTATTTAATGAATCTACATAAATCCCATAAACTTCTTGATTTATTTCTGATATTCTTCTTATTATATTTGACATCTCTTGTTCTCTTAAAATTGGGAGGTATTTATCTTCTAATATTTTATAGGTTTTAAATTCAAAATTTAAAGCATCTTTATCTGGAGAGCCATTTTCATTAGAATAAATTTTACTGAATTCATTTTTATTTGATTTTTTTAAATTATTACACCTTCTTTTAAGTTCATCAATTTCATCTAAATCTTCCCTATTCTTTTCATATTCTTGTTTTAAATTATTCAGTTCTCTATCCAATTTATGAGAGAAAAGAGAAGAAACATTTTTACCAACAATAGAAATTTTCATCTTTCTTGTTAGTTTTTTTAAGTTCTTAATGTGCTCTTCTTCTGGTATTTTTAATTGTAATTTATCCATCTCTAAGATATTTTTACTCAAAGACAAACAAGCTTCTGATTTTTTGTTAATTAAAATCATCTCGTTATTTATAGAAGATATATTAACTATATTTTTATTTCCAATAGTCAATTGCATTACCCCCTCATATTTCTGTTTTTCAGTTATAAGATTGTTAATTCCCCCATCAAAACCACTCCTTTTATCTTTTATTTGATTGATACCTTCTTGTATAGAATTTATTTCTCCCTTTATTTTTGGAATAAGTTTAAATAAGCCATCTATAATTTTACGATATCTCTCAACTTCTCCCCAATCTTTATGTTTCTTCATCTTTTCATATATAGAGAATTTTTTAACTTCTGAATCAATTTTATTAACTGGACCAATTCTCACAATATTTTTTATTTCTTTTTTAGACAATCTTTTTATTATATTATCAACAGCTAAATTTGCCCACGCAGTTATCAAAAGCTTTTGATTTCTTTTTGTGAACTGCTTGATTAATTCTTCAATTACATAAGTTTTTCCTGTCCCTGGAGGACCTATTATCAAATGAAAATCTTCAGCTTTAATAGAATTTATTACCCCATTTTTTTGGTCTTCATTGAGCTTTTTTGAGATATAAGTTACTCTTTTTTGACTGTAGTGTGGCTTGTTTTTACCTATTATAAAATCTAAAATTTTTATATTATCTAAACTAATTTTTCCTTCCTTTATATTATCAACTATATTTTTTAGTCTTTCTAAAATTATATTTGTCTTCTCTGTATCAATAATAACTTTCTTATTTTCAAAATGGGATGGATCAGTTTTGATTTCTAATTTAAGATTAAAATTATAAATTTCTTTTGTAGTTGCTCTTATATCAATACTTAATGGACTATCTTCTCTAATAAGAATTAATGAATCTTTTGATAAATTTGGTTGCTTAGTTGATTCCAATTTAATTGTTAGAGTATTATTACTCAAATCTACCTTTTCTACAATTCCTTTAAATGTTTTTGGTTTTTTCTTTTCTATTTCAATAAACCTTTCTATTTCTGAAGTAATCTTAGAATATTTTTCATTATTAATAGGAACATTTTCCATATTATCCCTTTTTGTTTGATAAAACATTTTTAATGGCCTGTTGTGTTAGAGGTTTACTTTCTTTCCATACATCATTGAAAAATTGAGCAACTTTATTTACCATATTTTTATCTCTTAAACATATACCTGCTTCATAATTAACAGATAAACCTTTTTTAGTTAGATTGGCAGAAGAGATTATAGCAACTGAATTATCAATTACAACCATCTTCGCATGCAAATCATTGTTATACCTTATTTCTGCACCAAAAGAATCTTTCAAAACTCTAAACTTATCTAAATCTGTAACTCCCTTATCAATGTCCTCTTTTATAAGGCGAGTAATAATCTTAAGGTCAATCTTCTTCTTACCTTCTTCCTTTTTAAAACTTGAAAGTTCATCAATAATGTGTGTTATCCAAGGTGAAGATATTAATATCTCTTGCTTTGCTTTTGATAGTTCTCTACTAATTTCACCATAAACTGTATTTGACGCTTCACTTGGATTTGTTACAACAAAAGTATATGCCTCTCTATACTTCTCTAAATCCAAATTTAATTTTTTCTTATTT
>CBFDDQ010000048.1:0-4750 GCA_965603615.1 Candidatus Woesearchaeota archaeon | reverse complement strand
AATCCAGAAATTTTTTATTTTAGAAATATCTTTTTTCTTTTCTAATTTATCAACTAATTCTGTAATAGCTTCTTCGCCTTCACCAATACAAACTATATCAGCTTCCTTAATGCATTTATCAGGGCTAATAGTAGCATGCACTCCTCCCCACAAAACAGTTTTTCCTAAAACATTTTTCATGTATTTAATAATTTGAGAAGCTCTTATTGAAGTACTTGCCATTGAACTTATACCAATCAAATCATCATACTTGCAAAGCTTAGCTAACTGTCTCAAAACTTTTCTGGAATATTTCTTGCTGTAATCTTCTTTCTCAGTCATAAAAATCATTTTAACTTTATGTTTTTTTGATTTCAAACTAGAAGAAACATATCTCAAACCCTGGTCACCAGGATATGTACTAGTTGATATTAGACTGATTTTCATTATATACCCCCATAACTTTTTCAGAAATATTGTCCCAAGTAAAATTCTTTGCCTTTTCTAAATTATTTTCACTTATATCTTCAGCTAACTCTTTGTTATCTAAAATTTTTAATATATTTCTTTTCAAACCTTCAATATCTCCATACTCAACTAAATAACCATTAACACCATTCTCAATTTCATAAGGAACACCATTAACAGCACTAGCCACTATAGGTAAACCACAACTCATTGCTTCAAATATAGTTAAAGGTAAACCTTCTCTATATGAAGGTAAAACATAGACATCTGAACCTTGATATATTTCAGCTATTTTTTCCTTTCCTCTTAAAGCATCAAACAAATGAATTCTCTTTTCATCACCAATCAATTCCAAAACTTTTTTCTTCATACCTTCATCAGGACCAATCATAACAAACTCTATATCATCTCTTTCTTTCAAAATTTCCTTGGCAACTAAAACAAATTTATCAGGAGCTTTAGTTATGTTTAATCTGCTAAAAAATAAAACAATCTTTTTACCATCAAACTGTTTTCTAAAATTATTTACTTTGATTTTTTCAAATAAAACAGAATCAACACCATTTGGTATAATACAAATCTTATCAGCTTTAACCCATTTTTTCAAAATACCAATCTCCCATGGGGTTATAGCTATTACCTTATCAATTAATCTAAAGCTTAATTTATTAAAAAGTAGATTATTCAGAAATACAAAAGGTTTTAATTTCCAGTTTCTGTAAGCATCAGTCCACGGGCAGTGTGTTGTATGTATATGTTTTGTCCCTTTTAATTTAGCAATCAAACCAGCAAATAAAACAAAAGCATGACCAGAAACATGTGAATGAATTATATCATATTTTTTATCCTTAAATAACCTTAATAACAAACCAGGCCATATAAATGTACTCAAAGATAATCTAAACCAATATCTTAATCTATGAACCTTAACACCATTTATTACTTCTTCTTTAACATTTAACCTTTTATATTTATCAGAGTCACAGCAATATACATGCACCTCATGACCTTGTCTTTCATACCTTTCAGCTAATTCCTGTATTGCCTGTTCTACCCCACCAAATGTGGGATAATAAAACATGCCTACAAAAGCTATTTTCATTTTACAAATTCAATATAATAGGTATTATAATAAGTTTTCCTTATAAAAATTAAGATTTTTTAGTAGCAACAATCTTCATTTCTTTTGTGCCATATAAAAAACCAGTTAACCTTGTTAGTAGTATATAAAGTTTAAAATAAATCCTGCTAACTAATAATAGTTTCTTATAACCCCCACCATGCAAATATTTATTTTCAACAATCTTAAAACCACTTTTAATCAATAAATTATTTATAGATTTGAAATTCCAGCAGTACAAATGCTGATGTTTATCAAGTCTAAACTTAACTTTCTCATGCTTTTCAACAGGTAAAATTAAAATTAATTTGCCATTTTTCTTTAATTTAGATTTCATGATGTTTATAGTCTCACAAGGATTTTCTACATGCTCCAAAACATGGCTTGAGAATACTACATCAAAATTATTAACATCCTTCAAATCTTCAATTGTATTAACTCCTTTATTCTTGCTAAAACCTAAAGCAAACTTAGAAATATCATAACCTACAGCATTGGGTAATAAATAAATATTCTGGCCCAACCCACATCCAAATTCTAATATCTTGTAATCTTCAGGAACATCACTAAAATATCTTTTTAAAGCTAATCTTGCTCTAGCATTATAATATTTAGGGTTATAAATTAAATAATTATGAACAAAGCTATGGTAATCCTCTTCATATTCTTTCATTTTTATATCAAGAAAAAGACTAATTAATAAACTTATCTATAATCAAAAAATATTTAAATCACCACTAATAGCCCTATAAGAATGATAAAGGATGATAAGTTACATAAAGATAAAATGGCTTTTATAGCTGAAATTTTTCCTAAAGAAAAAGGGAAGATATTGGATGTAGGGTGTTATAAAGCGGAATTAGCTTTTAATTTGCAAGATTATGATTACACTGGTTTAGAAATAGATAAAGAAGCTATAGAATATATAAAAAATAGAGGTATAAAAGCAGTTTATTGTGATATTGATAAAGAGGAGATCCCATTTAATGAAGATTTTGATTATATAGTTGCTTTAGATGTTTTAGAACATCTACATAATCCAACTAAAGCATTAAACGATTTTAAAAAAATTCTAAAAAAAGAGGGTTTATTGGTGGTATCTTTACCAAATGATTTTAATATTCTTAATAGAATAAGGTTTTTTTTAGGAAAAGCAATCTATCCTGATCCTTTTTGGAAACATACTCATTTACATACCTTCACAAAAAAACAAGCTAGAAAATTTTTAGAAGAAAATAATTTCAATATTATAAAAAAATATGAACTACCAGGGACATTCCCTCAATTTTTAAGTTTCAAAATTAAAAGAAAAATAGCTAAATTAATTCCAAATTTATTTAGTGTAGGAACATTATTCTTTTTAAGAAAAAACTAAAATTTAAAAATTTTTCTTTTAAGAGAACCAATCATATCTAACTCTTCTTCACTAAAACACTTTAATTTTAGTAGTAATACCAAATATAAAACACCAAACATTAAACCAAATAAAATAAAATATAAAATTGTTTTATTCAAAAGTAAATTTAATATTTTATAAACTAAAAAGAAACAAACAATATTCACCAATGTTAGTTTAACGTAACTTTTTTCAATAGGATTTACCCCTTTAATCACCCAAGCTTCAATTAAATACAAAACACCTAGTAGAGTTAAACTAATTGAAGTTGATATTGCAGCACCAATAATTCCATGTCTTAATATTAAAAAATAATTTAAAACAATATTTAATATAGATACCAATAAAGTATTAACCATAACAAGTTTTGTTTTCTTAAATATTTCTAATACATTTCTTGAAGCAAATAAAATACTATAAATAAAATATCCTACTACCAAAACAGACAGAATTATTCCACCAGCTTCATACACATTACCAAATAAAATTCTAAGAATGTCTCTGGAAAAAAAGAACATTATTAAGAATAAAGGAAAATTAAATAAAAATGTCCATTTTGTAACACTTACATACGCCTTATTCATAGCCTGATCTTTATGGTTAGCCAAAAGTCCACTCATTACAGGAGTAAATAAACTTAATATAGCTAAGTTTCCCATTAACATTAACATAGCAGTTGGTACAGCTGCATTATAAATACCCAATTTTATAGTATCTTTTAATAAATAACCTATCATAAAACTGTCTATTCCAATCAAAGATATATCACTTAGTGTTCCTATCATTAATGGCCAGGAATAAGAAAACATTTTTCCCGTTATTAAGGTAAAATTTTTACTGAAAATATTAAATATATATTTAGTAAAGAAATAAAATGAAAAAACAGCAACACTAATAATTGAAATAACATGAGCTATAGCAGCACCAGCAATATTCATACTAAAAATATAGACTAATACTAAAACTGATAATACTTTAAGGATATTCCCAATTATATTTTCAGAATAAATAGCATATTTTATTTTTTCAAAAGCTTTTATTGAATTTAAAAATATTTTTGATATAACATAAAATGGTAAACTTATAGCTAAAATTTGGATAATATAATACAAAGATTCATCCCCAAAAAAAGTTCGCGCAATTAATTTTGAACTTAGAAGCAAAATTATAAACAAAATTACACTGCCTACACCAGAAATTAATAAAGCACTTATAATACTACCTCTTGTTTTTTCTTCATTTTTCTTTGCTCTATAAAAAGCAGTATATCTTAAAATCCCAAATTCAATTCCCATTAAGGCAATTGTAGGAAAAATAATAACAATCAATATTCCTAAAGAAATTACCCCATATTCACTAACACCTATTCTAGCTACAATTAATCTATAGAAATAACCTAATAATTTAGATATTAATATACCTATAAAAAACCAATTTGCACCTTTTGCCAGAGTTTTTATAGAATTGGACATAATGAATTAAGCATTTTTATTAGTTTAAAAAACTAACTAAATTTTTACCCAAATCTTTATAAAACTGATTTAAATAGAAGATATAATGGAAAAACCAAAAGTAGTTCTTTTTAACCCAAAACCTACATTTAGGTATTTTTATAAGACTCTGCCAATGGCTTTATTAGCAATAGCGTCTTTAATACACAAGGAATTTGATGTAAAAATTATTCAAGCATTACCAAATAAGAATTATAAAGAGGAAATTCTTAAAGAAACAAAAAATGCTTTATGCTTTGCAATGACTTGTATGACTGGTTATCAAATTAAAGAAGC
>CBFDDQ010000047.1:0-5107 GCA_965603615.1 Candidatus Woesearchaeota archaeon | reverse complement strand
CACACAATATTTAGTATCTTCTAATTCATCATTTGTTTGATTTATGGTATTAAATCCATAAGATGCAAATTTTTCTATTTTATTAACCCAACTTATATTAAAATAATATTGCCCGTAATAGGGATTTTCAATGTTTGCAATTTTAGGTAAACCACCCATATCAGCAAATTTTCCTTTAATATCTTCATAATCTTTTTCAGCATGAACAATAAAATCTACATTTTTATCTAAACTCAAATTTTCTTTGGTTACATCACCTAAACCATAGATTTTAACACTAGCTTCAAATCTCTCATCATTGATATTTTTACAATAATCTATATTAACACTTATTAATTTACAACTAAAATAAAAACCAGGACATTTAATTTTGTATTCATATATATAAGGTTCATTATTATCTAAATAATTTACTGTGACCATATATTCTCCTGTTAAATTAAACACAACTTCTTCTGAAATTATGCTTGCTTCTCCCTTTTCTCTTATATATTCATAATCCCATTTTCCAATGACATCAAATTCTGGTTTTCTTATAACTTCTTCACCTATATATTCAGCCCTTATATCAATATCTTCTGTATATAATTTATTAGTTGAATAACTCCTGAATGTTAAACTCAGTGAACCATCTTTATCACAAACAGCATCTTGAATATAAAGGAGACCTTCCTCAGCAAATACATTAGATACTAATAAAACTAAGAACAATATATAAAAACATTTTACCCTCATTTTATTTCAACTAATTTCTCTCTATTAAATATCTCTAATGTATATTTTAACTTTTTCGCGTTTTCAGAATATACAGTGAATAATATATCTCCTTTTCTAATCTTATCTCCTCTGTGAACATTCAGGTAAACACCAGCTCCTTTATTTTTAGGGGCACCAGCAACCCTTGCAACCTTAGCAATGGATTTATTATTTAATTTCTCAACAATACCCTCTTTATTTGCTCTTGCAGTAAAAAAATATTCTCCTAATTTAATTTTATCAGGTTTTATCTCAGGATTTCCTCCCTGAGCTTTAATTATCTCTTGAAATTTCTCATAAGCTTTTCCAGATTCTAATATTTCTCTTGCATCTTTCTCACTACCTTTTCCAGCCATCTCCAAAATCATGCCACTCATTTTAACAGCTTTTTCTTTCAAATCTTTTGGAGCTCTATCATCATTCATTAAAACATACAAAACATCTCTTGCTTCCAGAGCAGGACCTATACCATTACCTATAGGTTGAGAACCATCACTTAACATAACTTTGACTTTAATACCTAATTTCCTAGAAACTTTTTTAAACAATTTACCTAGCTTTCTAGCTTTCTTCTCTTCTTCAATTTTAGCACTAGGACCCCAGGGAATATCAATTAAAACATGTGTTGCCCCAACAGCTCTCTTCTTAGCCATTATACTTGCAAGTAACATACCAGTTGGATCCAAACTCAATGGATGTTCCAATTTAATAAAAATATCATCAGCACTTGCCAAATCTATAGAACCAGACCATACCATACAAGCATTAGTTTTCTCAACTATTTTCTTAATCTCAGAAACAGGAAAATTTACTTTGCATAAAACTTCCATAACATCTGAAGTCCCAGCAGCAGAAGTTATTGCTCTTGAGCTTGTCTTTGGCATTGTTAAACCAGCAGCAGCAACTATTGGTGTAATTAACATGGTAGTTCTGTTACCAGGAGTACCACCAGAAGAATGCTTGTCAACTATTATTTTCTTCTTCAAATCTAATTTTGAACCATTATCAGCTATAGCTTTAGTTAAATAAACAATTTCTTTCAAATTTAATTCTCTTGTAAAACATGCAGAAATAAAATAAGTTAAATCTACCTGTGTTAATTTATTATTTATTGCATCCTTAACAATTTCATTTATTTCTTCCTCATTTAATCTATAACCATCTAATTTTTTCTTAATATAACCTACAGACATAGGCTTTGGTGTATATTCAACCTCTACAGTTTGTTTGTCTTTAACTTTTAACTTCTTCAAAACCTCTTCAAATAAACCAACTTCTCCTTCTTTAACACCTTTATTATGAGAAACATCAACACCAGTTATTACAAACTTTCCATCTTTACTCAGCTTAACTTTATCTAAAGGGTGTAAATCTAATTGTTGAGCATCCTCACTATTTAATATTACTATTAATGGTCCCCCTGTAGAAAGGTCAACGTCTTTTACTTTAAGTTTCATATTTCTCACTTAAGTATAATTCAACAAATACAACTAAAAGAGCTAATGCCAAAGGCCCTATAATCAACCCAATCAAGCCAAATAATTGTAAACCACCTAATACACCTAAAAGAACTAAAACAGGATGTATCCTGCCTCTTGCACCAATTATACTAGGCCTTATTAAATTATCAATTGTGCTTATAATAAATATACCATATAATAAAAGTCCAACACCATTTGCAGGATCTCCAGATGCAATCTTAATTACACTTGCAGGCAACCAGATAAAAGCAGCACCTAAAAATGGTAACATTGCTAAAACAACCATTACTATACCCCACAAAATTGGAGAACCTACTTTAAATAAATAAAATCCTAATGCACCTACTGCACCCTGGATAAAAGCAGTAACAATTATACCATATAAAGTTGCATAAATAGTATCATTAAATCTTTTTGATAAGTGTTTTTTATATCTTTCTTTCAAAGGAAGTTCTTGTTTCACTATATCTGTCCATTTCCTTCCATCTCTAAACAAGAAAAACATTGTAAATAACATTACAAAGAAACTCAATAATTTCTCAGGCAAACCTAAAATAAATTTCTCAGTTCCTTGCATAACTTTTATTGTTAATTTGCTCAGCATATCTTTAACATATGCACTAACATCAACGTTTGTTATGTATTTTGATATATGCTCCTTTTCAATTGTATCAACAATTGTATTTATATCTCCTATCTTATGAAAAAATTGTGTAGACTCAGTAAGTATAGCATTTGCAACAAAAATAAATGGAAATATTAATAAAATTATAATCAAAGCAGAAATAATAAAAGCAGTTATATTCTTATTTTTAATAATCAACAATAATCTCTCATAAACTGGATAAAAAATATAAGCCAAAACCAAACTTCCTAACAAAGCAGTAACAAAGGGCCATACCAACCAAATCCCTAAACCAACAAGTATAATCATCATTGCTAGGAAAAAATACTTGGAATGCTCTCTAAAATTAATCTGTTCAGTCATATCCCTAATCAACTCTTTTTTCTTTATAAAGTTTATGTGCAAAATATTTTCAACGAAACCTTTAAAAATCCCCAACTAAACTAATCTCATATGTCTACAATTATTGGCTTAGTGGAAAAAGTAAAAATCAATGGAAAAGAGGTTTTAGCTAAAATAGATACAGGTGCAGATCAATGCTCTTTAGACAGAACTCTAGCTAAAGAACTAAATATAAACAACATCCTAAAAACAACAAGTGTAAAATCAGCTCACGGAAAATCAATAAGGCCAGTAGTTGAAGCAGAACTGGAAATAAAAGACAAAAAACTAAAAGTAAACTTCAATCTTGCAGACAGATCTCATTTAAAATATCTAATACTTATAGGTAAAAGTGTGCTCAAAAAAGGATTTATGATTAAACCATGAAATTAGCTGTAATAAGTTTAGAAGGAGAATCTAGTAAAAATATAGTTAAAGAAGCTAAAGCTTTTTTTACAGAAGTTGATTCAATTAATCTAAAAGACTTGGATATAGAAGTAGATTCAAAAAATACTCAAATTTTTTATAAAAATAAATCTCTAAATGAATATGATTGTATTTACATAAGAGGTTCTTTTAGATATGTAACTTTGCAAAGATCAATAACAAGAGCCTTACACAATGACACTTATATGCCAATTGAACCAAAATCATTTACATTAGGACATAACAAATTCTTAACATTAATAGAGCTTCAAAAATACAAAATTCCTATGCCAACAACATATCTAACAGCAACCACAGAAGGTGCAAAAAAACTAATAGAAAATGTTCATTATCCAATAATTATTAAGACTCCAGGTGGAACACATGGTAAAGGAGTCATGTTTGCAGATTCTCAAAGTTCAGCTAAATCAGTTCTTGATGCTCTGGAAGTATTTAATCAGCCATACATAATCCAAGAATATATAGAAACAAATGCTACAGATATTAGATTAATAGTTGCAGGAGATAGAGTTATTGCAGCAATGAAAAGAAAAGCAACAAAGGAAGAATTAAGAGCTAATATTCATGCAGGAGGAGAAGGTACAGCCTATGTTCCAGATTATGATACAGAACAAATTGCAATAAAAGCAGCAAAAGCAATAGGTGCAAATATTTGTGCTGTAGATATTTTAGAAGCAAAAGAACCCTTGGTTATTGAAGTTAATCTATCACCAGGTCTCCAAGGTATAACAAAAGCTACAAAGAAAAATGTAGCTCAAATGATAGCTAGAGCATTAGCAGAGCAAACAAAAGAATTTTTAATACAAACAAAAAAACAAGAAGAAAAATTAACACCAGAAGAAAAAATAAAAGAACAAAAAACAAAAGAAAAAGAACTTCTAACAAGTTTGGATATAAAAGCAGGGCTTATTAAACTCCCAAAAATAATTACAGATATAACAAATTTCAAGCCAGATGATGAAGTTATTATAAAAATGCAAAAAGGAAAACTAAAAATAGAAAAGCACGAAATCCAAAAAGAATCAGAATAACTTTGATAATATATCCATAGTATACAAAATCATTGCATGACATTGCTCTTTTGAAGGATTAAATTCCTCTTTCTTTTTATGAACAGAAAAAACCCTTATCTGATTAACTAAATGTACTTGTTGGGTTATACCAGGATCTAACTTAACATCTTTTTCTTTTAACTTAGCAATTAAATTACCCAAACCAATACCAGGACTTTTCTCTAATATATCAACTCCAGTAGCATCATAATATTTTCTGTGCAAAGCAATCTCTAAAATTCTCCCGCAAAGAACCATAACACTTCTGTAGCATCCAGCTCCAAAACATTTCTTAATTTCCTTAAAATCTTCTTCAATTTCTTTTTTAATCTCTAGAGGTAAACTTGCTTTAAGTTCAATATCTA
>CBFDDQ010000046.1:0-5137 GCA_965603615.1 Candidatus Woesearchaeota archaeon | reverse complement strand
ATAGTTACAAGACTAGAAACTCCAAGATTATCTATAAAAGAAAAAGTGATTAATATCCTTTTACCATATTTTAAAGACATAATTGGAATATTTTTATATGGATCTTATGCTAGAAAAGAAGAAACTTTAAAATCTGATATTGATATATTAATAATAACTGATAAATTGATTAAATTACCCAAATTTAAAAATTATCATTTAATTCCAGCTAGATTAAATACAGTAAAAAAAAGTTTAGAAGAAAATCCTATTTTAATTTATCCAATGATAAAGGAAGCTAAACCTATATTAAATGAATATTTATTAAATGAATTAAGACAGTATAAGATAAATATTTCAAAATTAAAGTGGTTTGTAGAGACTACAAAATCTTCTTTAAATATAGATAAAGAATTTATAAACATTGAAGAAAATATAGAAGAAAATGAATTTTGGAAAGCAAATGCGGTGATTTACTCTCTTATTTTGAGATTGAGAGGAGAATATATGGTAGATTGTATTATAAAAAACAAGAGTTATGTAAATAAAAATTTAGTAAACTTTGGAAATAAGAAATTTGGAAAAAAAGTATTTAGTGAAATGTATGATATATATAGAGCTATAAGAGATGATAAACCCTTACCAAAAAACAAAATATATTTAAATGATGTTAAGAAATTATATAATTTAGTTAAGTCTATAATGAAAAAGCAGGAGAGGATGATATATGCCAAAAAGGAAAAAAAGATTAAAAAAGTCAATTGAATCTTTAGGAAAAAGAATAGAGGAACATAAACAAAAAATATATGAAGAGAAAAAGAAACCTAATTATAATTATGCTTTAGTTGAATATTGGGGAAAAGATATTAAAGGATTGAGATTAGAAAAAGAGAAAAAGGAGAAGTTACTTAAAAAATAAGAAAATGTTTAAATTTTTAAAAGAAAAAATAAAAAAAGTTGTAAAAAGTATTAGCAAGAAAGTTGAGAAAGTTGAAGAACCTAAAGAAGAAACTAAAGAAAAGAAATTAAAAAACAACCTGAAGCGAAAAAACAAGAGAAGCAGGTTGAAAAAGAAAAACCTAAAAGAGTTAAAAAAGAGAAAATAGAGGAGAAGAAAGGCTTTTTTAAAAAATTAAAAGAGAAAGTTATAACAACTAAAATTTCTGAAGATAAGTTTAATGAACTGTTTTGGGAGTTAGAAGTAATTTTGTTAGAGAATAATGTTGCAAGCGAGGTAATTGATTTATTTAAAGAAAATTTAAAGGAGAAATTAATTGACAAGCCTTTAGCGAGAGGCAAGATTGAGGAAATTATTAAGAAAAGTTTGAAAGAAAGTATAGAGAATTTGTTCAGGTTTGAGAAGTTTGATTTGATTAAAAATATTGAAAAAAGTGAGAAGCCTTATGTAATTTGTTTTGTTGGTGTAAATGGCTCAGGAAAAACTACCAGTATAGCAAAAGTTTGTGATTTATTATTGAAAAAGAATTTAAAATGTGTTTTAGCTGCTGCTGATACTTTTAGAGCTGCTTCAATTGAGCAGTTAGAGAAGCATGGGAATAAATTAGGTGTTAAAGTTGTAAAGCAGAGATATGGAAGTGACCCAGCTGCTGTTGCTTATGATGCTGTTGAACATGCTAAGGCTAAGAATTTGGATGTTGTTTTAATTGACACTGCAGGAAGAATGCACAGCAATAAAAATTTAGTTGAGGAGATGAGGAAGATAATAGATATAGCTAAGCCTGATTTGAAAATATTTGTTGGTGAGAGTATAACTGGAAATGACTGTATTGAGCAGGCAAGAAGTTTTAATGATGCTATAAATTTTGATGGTGTAATATTAAGCAAGGTAGATGTTGATGATAAAGGCGGAGCTGCTATTTCTATAAGTTATGTAACTGGAAAACCTGTGATTTATATTGGGGTTGGACAGGAATATAAAGATTTAGAAGAATTTGACAAGGATAAAATAGTAAAGAGTTTGGGGTTGTAGAAAGATTTATATAGTATTTTATACACATTTATGTGTATGAAATTATCAGACTTAATTGAAATCAATAAAGTTTTTTCCGATGGTAAAATGCTTAATAAATCAAATGTAGAATTTACATTAACTAATATTGAAAAAAACAAAGATTGGCAATCAAATTTAACATATCTTGTTACTGCAATAATTTGTGGACACACATTCTTGGATGGTAACAAAAGAACTGCAACATCATTAATATTATATTTTTTTAATAAAAATAATGTTTTGTATAATAAAGATTTAATTGTAAAGGCTGTGATTAACATAGCAAAAATGAAAAAACCAAATTTTATAAAAATACAACGTGAAATTAACAAATGTCTAATATAAAAAGAAGTTGGGAATGGAGAATTAAACAATCTATTTCTCATAGTAAGAGGAATAATTATCTTTATGGTAAAACTTATGAAGAAATGTGGGGAAAGGAAAAAGCAGATGAAATTAAAAAGAAAAAATCTCTTGTTACAAAAGGAAAAATTATTTCAAAGGAAACAAGAAAAAAATGTCAATTACTAGAAAATACCTTATAAAAATTAGAAAAATTAAAATGCCCAAAGTATCATTAAAAGGTAAAGAAAATCCAATGTATGGGAAAAAAAGACCAGATAATATTTTAAGAAACAAACTAATAGGTAAAAAATTGAGAGGAATTAAAAGACCAAATCATAGTAAATTTATGGAGGAATGGCACAAAAAGCACATTCATCCTCTATACGGAAAACCAAATTACAAATTAAGACTTCTAAACAAAGACCCAGAATTTAAGAGAAAAGCATTAATTGGTAAAAAAATAAGACCAAACAAACCTGAAAAAATTATTATAGATTTAATTAAACAAAATAATTTTCCATTTAAATATGTAGGAAATGGATCATATATGGTTGGTGTAAAAAATCCAGAATTTATTTCAACTAATAAAAAACAAATTATAGAAGTTTTTGGAGACTATTATCATAATGAAAATAAAAGAAATATTCCATTTTCAAGAACATATTATGGTACTAAAAAATATTATGAAGATAAAGGATATTCAATTTTAATTATTTGGGAACATGAATTAGATCAAACTAAAGATGTTTTAGATAAAATGCAAAATTTTATAGGACAAAACAAATGAAAAAAAATAAATTTTTAGAAGAATGTAAAAAAATTATATTTAAAAATATAGAAATTTTTCAAACACTAGAAAACTATGATAAAACAGGTAAATTATATAAATTAAATTTCAAGAAAAGAGTAGATATAACTTTAGATAGAGATATATTAAATAAATTTAGAGAGTTTTGCAGAAAAAGTGGTTTTAAGATTTCAAATAGGATAGAACAATTAATTGTAAAAGATTTATATATAAAAAACTAAAGCAAGTTTTATAAATGTTGTTTCTTATATGAATTTTTATGGTATTAGAGAAGCTAAGTGAGTCTTTGAAAAATATACTGAAAAAGATAGCTGGAAGTGCATTAGTTGATAAAAGGTTGATTGATGAGCTGGTTAAAGAAATTCAGAAAGCACTTTTGAGCGCTGATGTTAATGTAGAATTAGTATTTGAGCTGACTAAGAAAATAAAAGAAAGAGCTTTGGAAGAAAAATTACCAAAAGGAATAGACCAGAGGACGCACATAATAAATATAGTTTATGAGGAACTGGTTAAATTTTTAGGTGATGAGAAAAAAGAAATTAAACTTTCAAAGAAGAGACCTAATAAAATTATGCTGGTTGGGTTGTTTGGTTCTGGTAAAACTACAACTGCCGGCAAGTTAGGGAATTATTTTAAGAAAAGAGGGAAAAAAGTTGCTTTGTTACAATTAGATGTGTGGAGGCCTGCAGCAGCTGAGCAATTAGAACAATTAGGTGAAAAATTAAAGATTGATGTTTTTACAGATAAAAAAGAGAAAGATGCTGTTAAAATTTACAAGAAATTTAAAGATAAGTTTTCAAAATATGATTTATTGATTGTTGATACTGCTGGAAGAGATGCTTTATCCAAGGATTTGATAAAAGAGATTGAAAATGTTACAAAAATAGTTAAACCTGATGAGAGTTTATTAGTTATTAGTGCTGATATAGGACAGGCTGCAAGAAAACAAACTGAGCAGTTTCATAAAAGCTGCAAGATTACAGGTATTATAGCTACAAAAATGGATGGAACTGCAAGAGCTGGAGGTGCTTTAAGTGCTTGTGCTGTTTCTGGAGCTGGAATAAAATTTTTAGGTATTGGCGAGAAGCTGGATGATTTAGAGGAATTTAATCCAAAAGGTTTTGCTGGAAGATTATTAGGCATGGGTGATTTAGAGGCTTTGCTGGAGAAGGCTAAAGAGGCTATATCAGAAGAAAGAGCTGAAGATTTAGGAAAGAAATTTTTGAAAGGAGAGTTTAATTTTTTAGATTTATATGAGCAATTGCAGGCTATGAGCAAGATGGGGCCTATAACAAAAATTTTAGATATGATACCAGGTATGGGAAATATAAAAATTCCAAAAGAAATGCTTGAGGTGCAGGGTGATAAACTGAAAAGATGGAAGCATATATTGAGAAGTATGACTAAAAAAGAATTAGAAAATCCTGAGATAATAACCAGTGATAGAATTAATAGGATTGCAAAGGGCTCTGGTTCTACTGTAGGCGAAGTTAAGGAATTATTGAAGCAGTATAAAATGAGCAAAAAAATGATGAAGAAACTGAAGGGCAAGGGCATGGAAAAGATGATGAAGAAGTTTGGCGGCAAGATTCCTGGAATGTGATTATACGAAAGATATTTAAATGATTTATATTAAGTATAATTGGCAAAATGGCAGAAAAAGATATAAGTGGGGCACCTTATAGTGCTTTTGATGGGGCATTTAGGAAATTCTATGAATCTATACAAGCTGAAATAGATATAGCATTGTCTAGTGCAAGAGAACATGCTAATGGGGTTATAGCTAATTTTGCTAAGACTAATAGGATGCTTGTTGATGAAAAATTAGGAAAATTAAAAGGTGAACTTGTAAAAGGTTACGAGGCTGCTATAAAAAATCAATTGGGGACTAATAGAGAACATTTAAGAAACGAAATAAAAAAATTAGGACCAAATGTAAGAAAAGCATTTGAAACAGATATAGCAAGTAAAGTTGAACCTATAAATGAGAGATT
>CBFDDQ010000045.1:0-5172 GCA_965603615.1 Candidatus Woesearchaeota archaeon | reverse complement strand
CTCCCTATAGATCTCTAAGAATCTTTTTTTACTCATCCCAAAATGAAGGTCAGAAATAGATAAGATTTTCATTTTGCTATTAGATTATTCACTTTTTCTAATAATTTTTTTGCTTTTTTATTTTTTAAGAAATGTTCCCTTATTGGTTCTAATAATTCATTTATATATTTAGAGCAAGTATCCTTTAAATCAAGAGGATGAACTTCTTTTTTTACAAAGAGTTTTTCTAGTTCTTCATAAGTGCCAAAATTAAGATTTCCACCAAATTTTTTAGGTCTATCACAAACTATTTTTTCATATTTTTCAAATATAATATATTTAAAATATTCCAATATCGGATTGTTTTCAACAACACCTTCTGGGCAATATGCTTTTTTAAATTTTCGATTTACTTCTTCTGGATTATCGGTCATAAATATGGCAGAATCAGGATTGGATTTGCTCATTTTTTTAGCAATTGAGGCATCTATTACTGTAGATTCTTTATTTGTAGGTTCTACCAACCCCATTAACATATGATGATGAACAGCTATTGGTTTCTTAAATCCCAACTTAGGAAATAATTCTCTAGCCAACATATTCACCTTTCTTTGATCCATTCCAAGTTGAGCTATGTCTGCACCTAAATGATGAATGTCTGCCGCTTGCATTAAAGGATATAATATTTGAGCGGCAGGATTAGAAGTAGATTCTTCTCTTCCCATAATCTGTCCACAACGCATAATCCTTTGGATTGTTACATTCATGGATAATTTTAATACAGATTCCCAATATTCTGGATTTTTTGAAATATATTCACTTGCCCATATAAATTCAACATTATCTAAATCCATACCACAAGCCTTCCAAACTTCAATAAAGTATTTACCAATAATCCTAATCTTTTCTAAATCCCCCCCCATTTTATTATTTAACATTCCAAACCAGTCTGCAACCCATATTTTGAATTTAATACCAGTTTTGGTTAATTTATTAATATTGATGGCTCTTAGAAGACCCTGTGCAATATGAATCTTTCCTGAAGGTTCAAAACCATCATAAGCAACTGGATGTTCTTTTTTTTCAAATAATTCTTTTAATTCTTCTTCTGAGATAATTTCTTCTCCCACTTCTTTTATTAATTTAATTTTCTCAGGTATATTTAATCTTCCCATATTTTTAAAGACAATCTTATCCTATATAAGTTTAATGATTTTTTTTAACTAATCTTCTTTTTTAGAAAAAAAAGCAAAAAAGTGCGTGCTTCCATCTTGGGTGGGAATATGTATTTGATATTTAAATTTGGGAAAACAAGATTGCAAAAATTGTTGCTTTAAAGAAATAAAAATTGTGTCTTTTTTAAAAAAAATCTTATTTTAATATCTATTTTATTTTTTCTTTTTATGTTTTTTAGAATAATCTGTAAAAACATAATAACCTATTAATAAAACTAGAACTAAAATAATACCCTTTGCTGAGAAGAAAGGAAATTCTTTGATTATTCTTTATAAACTTTCTTTCTGTGGTCAAAACAATTAATTATTATCTTTTTCTGCTCCAGCCTGTAGATTATTCTAAATGGAGAAATTCTTAAACTTCTGTGGTTCTTTAAATTATATCTTAATGGCTTTCCGCATTCTGGCTGCTCTTTAAGCTTCTTTATCTGCTTGATAATTTTTATTCTTAGAACTTTTTCTTTAATCTTTTTGAATTCTTTTTTGAATTCTTCTGAGAAGATTATTTCCATTTTTGTGTTTAGTTCATGAGAAGATCGTCAATCTCTTCATTAGCCATAGAAGTATCTGCTTTAACAATTTTTCCAGTATTAATTTGTTCTTCAGTAATTTGTAGTTTTTCTATTAGTTTCATATCTTTTTTTAATGCTTCCTTTCTTATTTGTTTGAGCAAAATATTCCCATCTTCATTAAATACGAGAAATTTTGTTGACGGCTTTAATCCTGCTTCTTTTCTTATTTCAGAAGGTATAACTATTTGTCCATTTTGGGATAATTTTGTTATTGCAATTTCCATTTTATTCACCTACAATATGTTGTAATATTACAATGTGTTTTAATATTTAAATATATGTCATTACTTCTTTGTAGTAATAATAGTAAACTTTATAAAGGATAGATTATTATATTTTAAAGGTTATACAATTAAAATGGGACTTAATTTTAGAAAGAAAGAAGGATTAGTTAAGAGATGTTTAGCTCCTGCTGTATTTGCTGCTGCTGGTTTTTTAGGCTGTGGTGGTGGCGGTGGTGAAACTACTCCTGTGAATGAGGCTCCTGTTTTAGAAAGCTCAATTGATAATCAAATATGGGAAGGAAATACTAGCCCAAGTAACATAATAAACCTTAATGATTATTTTAGTGATCCTGACAGTATTTTGAATTTTTTTGCTTCTGGAAATTCTAATATTAATGTTAATATAGATGGAAGTGGAAATGTTTCAGTTTCTCAGCCAATTAATTGGTGTGGTAATGAAGAAATTACTTTTACAGCTGATGATGGTGAGTATTTTGTAGATTCTAATCCAATTAAATTTACTGTTTATTCTCCTGGTGCTGGTATTGATAGAAGTGGTAGTTTGGAAATGTTAATTGTAACTGAAAGTGGATTAGCTGCTAAATTTCAAGAACTAGCTGTCTGGAAGACAAGAAAAGGTGTTATAACTGAGGTTCATGTTGTTCCTGCTAGTTATGGTGGTGGGAGAGATAGACCAGAAGAAATTAGAGAATATATAAAAGATATGAAAGGTGTTACATGCTGGTTTAGATTATGTTTTGTTAGGTGGGGATACTGAGGTAGTTCCTCATAGAAGTGTTTATGGAGAATGCTCAATAGATAGTGATTTTGTAACTCCTGGTATACAACCCACAAAAGATAATACAATTCCATGTGATTTGTATTTTAGTGATTTAGATGGAGATTGGGATGTTGATGATGATGGTGGAATGAAAGACGGTTTAGCTGACAATCCTAAAGATGATTTGAATGGGGGTTTTGGTGAATTAAGTGATGGTGTTGAGATGCATCCTGATGTTTATGTTGGAAGAGCTCCTGTAAATACTGTTTCAGAAGCTGATAATTTTATTTGGAAAGGTATATTTTATGAGCAGGGTTTGATTGATTTGAGCAAAGTTAAGAATGTATTGTTTGCTGCTGAAAAATTAAGTGCTACATGTGATGCTAAAGTAGCTAAGAGCTGGATTAATCCAAATATTTATGATTTTAATACAAATGGTTTTACTGTAACTGGTTTATATGAGAGTGATGGTACTGAAGATGAAGATAGCGTGTTTAATGCTTTAAACGGTGGGAATTTAATAGCTAATATATATGGTCATGGAAGTGAAGTAAGTATGGCTGTTGGTTCTGGAACTAATCAATTAATAAGTGATGATTCTGGTTTTGGAAAAGACATAAAAACCTTAAGTAATTCATTAACACCTTTTATTTTGTATAGTTTAGGTTGTCATTCTGGTGCTTTTGATAATGTTTATTTAGCTCCTGGAGATGATTGTATTTCAGAAGAATTTTTGAAAGTTGTGAATGGTGGGGCAGTAGCTATGATTAGTGGTAGTAGGGCTGGATTGTATAATGGTGCTTCTGTTAATGGTAGTGGTAAATCTTGGGATTATGATTGTGAATTTTTTAATTCTTTATTTGCAAAAGGAATTTATAATTTAGGTAAAGCTTTTGCTGATTCAAAAGAACAATATGCTGAACTTTCTAAAACAAGCTCTGATAATAGATGGATGCAATACTGCTTGAATTTATTAGGAGATCCTGAGATGGTTGTTTGGACAGGTTATTTAGATGATATAACTGCTGCTCATTCAGGAACAACTGATTATACTGAAGTTAATGTTACAAATCCAGTACAGGCAGGAGTAAATGTTTGTGTAGTAAATGGAAGTAATGTTTATAGAGCTTTAACAAATAATAATGGTAAAGTTATAGTTCCTGTTCCTTATAATGCTGCAGATCAAGTAACAGTTACTAGTCATAATTATATACCAGATTTGAAAAATTAATAGAAAAGAACTTTATCTGAGAATTACTTTTATTGTAGGAAAAACTTTTAAACCAGAAAATTCTAATGAGATTTATGAAACAAAGTATTATTTTGATTGGGCCAAGGTGTGTTGGAAAAACTTATACAGGAGAATATTTAGCTAAACTGCTAAAATTTAAGTTCATTGATTCAGATTATTTGCTTGAGAGAAAAAATAAAACTACAATTAGTCAAATTGTGTCTAATAAAGGTTGGAGATATTTTCGTGAACTAGAACAAAAAAATATTAAATATATTATTAATAATTATAAATCAAATGTAGTTTTGGCACTTGGAGGAGGAGCTATCGCTCATGAGTTTGATAAAATAAGAAATGAAAATCTTAGATTATTAAAAAAATATGGTAAGATAATCTTTTTGTTTCCATCTAAAGATGTAAATAAAAGTGCTAAAATTCTTTTCAAAAGAATTAAAAAAGATAATAAAAGTAAGATGCAGAGACCAAATCTAACAAACTTATCACCATCTAAAGAAATGCTCCAAGTAATCAAAAAAAGATTAAAATTTTATAAGAAAGGATCTCATCAAATTATTTATACAAAACAATATTCAGAAATGGAAGTTGCAAAATTAATAATTAAGAAATTTTTAAAATAATTATTTTCTAATTTTAAATCTTTTGTAATATTTTGAAACTTCAAAACCAAGTTCTTTTAGTTTAGAAGGTGTATATCCAACATTTCTAAGTCCTTTTTCTGTAAATTTAAATTTTTCAATTAACATATCAGGTGTATATCCAAGGGAATTAAGTAATTCTGGAGCAGGTCCTACATCACTTAAAATACCTCCTAATTTTTCTTCTGGACTCATCTTTGCAAGTTCTTCATCAACTTTTTTAGCAAAGTCTTTATCTTTTATAATATCTTCAATTTTATGTTTAATTTTATTTGCAAACAGCTCTTTTTTAATATGTATTATTTTTCTTTTTTTCATAATATTTTATTTCTTTCTTTTAGATTTCTTTTTATCAGTATAATTTACAAATAAATAATATCCAATCAGTAATGCTAAAATTACAATTACTCCTTTTGATGAGAAGAAAGGAAATTCTTTAGTTACTCTGCTTTAAGATGTTTTTTAAATTTCTTAATTAAAAGATTAACATTCTC
>CBFDDQ010000044.1:0-5319 GCA_965603615.1 Candidatus Woesearchaeota archaeon | reverse complement strand
GTAGAAATAAAGGAAATATTAAAAATGACATTGCAGTCAAGATTACTACAGTAACAAATAAATTCTATTAAGAATTATTTCCTTTTAACAATATTTCCATCTACTTTCCAAGCTTTATACATAAAAAAAGCCCAATGATTATGACCATAAGGAGCATAAGTATCACTAGAACTCTCTTTCATAGGTTTAGCAGAAGGAAATTCTTTTAAATACCTGTTAAAATCATCTCTATTGCCAATTATTAATATTCTCTCTTTTCCTTCTATTTTAAAATCATCAATCTCACATTTTCTTAATGCTTCAATTAAATCATCAATTCCTTCCCATTTTTCAGCCATATTAATAAAAATCTTAGAAACTTATTTAAACTTTGCTAAAATACAAAATATATAATGCAATATTACAACAAAATAGCAAAAGGTTACAATGAACTACATAAAGAGGAACAATTAAACAAAATCAAGATAATAAAACAGCACTTAAAAAAACCTTATGGCTTAACACTAGACATAGGAGCAGGTACTGGAATTTCCTCAAAACCATTCAAAGCTATTGCATTAGACCCATCAATAAACATGCTAAAGCAATACAAAGGAATAAAGGTACAAGCCAAAGCAGAATCTCTACCATTCAAATCTAACACATTTAATACTATAATCTCAGTTACAGCTCTCCACCACACTAACATAAAAAAAGCTCTAAAAGAAATAAAAAGAGTTGCAAAACCAAACGCACAACTCGCACTAACTATCTTAAAGAAATCTAAAATTTCTCTACCAAAATCTTTTAAAAAAATAAAAGAGTCTAAAGACTACATTTATTTAATAAAAAACCAATAAATCAAAAATAGTACAACTACTACAGCCCAAAACTTCCAATTTGTTAAAAGTTGCTTAATATCCATTACTTCTCACCTCCGGTTTTTTTATTCTTCATTGTGAATATGTCCATCAAGCTTCTCTTCTTTTCTTCAGGAGCTTTCAGTTCAATATAATCTTGCTTCTCTTTTGGTAAAAATTTTGAAACATCCTGTCTTATTTTTTTCTCTCTTTTGCTTATATCCTTAAGTATTCTTTCTCTAAATTCCTTTTTATATCTTTCCATTCTGTCTTTCTTGCTTTCTTCTTTCTTCTCCTCTTTTTTATTATGATGCAAACCTTTTCCTTTTAAAAAATCCTTAACTCTCTCAGCTAAATGCTCCTCCTCATGCTTTTCTTCTTTTTTCTTTCTTTTTCTTTTATGTATACCCCTCCAAAACAAGAACAATATCAACAATAATACAATAATAATCAAAATCCAATAAAGCCATGAATAATCTCTCTTAACAAAGCCTGAAATCTCAACATCATTAAATTCTTTGTCACCAACAAAAACATCATACACTCCAGATTTGACATTCTCCCCAAGATCAATATCATAGCTATCGCCAGGACTCAATCTTTTTTTCTTGACAACTACATACTCTTCCTCATTCTCAAGCCTAATCTCAATAGGCCTCTTGTAAACAACATTGCCTATATTAACAACTTTTAAAATCTGTCCTTCTAAACTAAAATCAGCAGCTAAAGTTTCACCAACATATATCTGATCATCATTTACCAGACCAGTAGCATAAGTCTTTATTACCCATGTCCCAGGCTCAGCATACTGCTCAAATTCATACTCAATCATCTCATTGGTCTTGACAACCTTGTTAAAAACAACATCATCATCAGAATCTAAAATCTCAACGCTTATATCTTCAATAATAAAATCTCCCCCCTGGTCAAGCAAAACAGGTTTAAATCTCATCTTGGTTCCAGGTATAAAGGTATTAACCTCAGTATCAACATATAAGCTTGTAGGTATTGCATTCACATTAAAATTAGTTGAAGTCCTTCCAATATTGCCCAAAGGATCCTCAACAATTATTTCAATATCATGCCTTCCGCTCTTAACATCATCCTCAATAACAATCTCATACTCAAACTTGCTTTTATCCAGTTCAGTTTCATACCCTTTATCACCATAATTTAATGTAACCTTGCCATCCTCAATTTTATCCTGCAATATAGTCTTAGCCTCTCCAAATATAGTTACAACAGTTCCAGGCAAAACAGAAAGTTTGTTTGGTTTGGCAAAGACATAAATCTCATTAACAAGAGTAAAAGGCTCTATTTCTGAAAATATAAACCCATTACCAAATATATCTATAACCTCTAGCTCAATATTATAAATCCCAGAAGGATATGCAACAGAACTCACAACATAACTAAATTTTCCATCATTAACTAAAGAGCTCCCAACATTATATATGGTGTCATTCTGCTTAAAATAAACTATAGCATTGCCGTCAATATTCTCCCCATCTAACTTGTAAACACTTCCCTCTATTTCTATATCTTTGCCTAATTGAATTAATTTATCTTGTACTTCAAAATTACCTTTCAAATCCTTAGAAATTGTAAATTCTTTTGACCTTGCCTGCTCAATAACATTTCCAAAAGCTTCCAAAGAAACCTTTAAACCGCAATTTCCAGGAATATAAAATGGTATAACAAACTGCTCATCAAAATTTTTCTTAGTGTCTTTCTTAACACTTATGCTTTTTGTAATAACAGGAATTTCCTGCTCGCAATCCAAGCTGACTTTTAAAAAACCAATTGCATCTTCTGTTTCTATAATATAACCTTTTACACTTATACTATCTCCTAGATTATACACATCCTTGCTAGGTCCTTCAATATTAATCTCAGCACTAACAAATGGTATTAAAACCAGCAAAAACAATAATACTAACCTCTTCATACCTATATAAGAATTAATTCTATTTTATAAAGATTACTTATATCCAAATTTTTTATTATAATCCTTATGATTTAAAATATCTAACACAAAACAAATAATCTCAATCTCATCTCCTTTTATAGTATACAACATTCTCCAAAAATTTGTAAGTTCTACTCTCCAAAGATTTTGCACATCATACTCTTTAGGAATTATATTTTTCTTAATATTATCTCCATAAAAAGGGTTTACTTTAAGAAAATCAATCTTTTGCTTTATTGATTTTAACAACTGTATTTCTTTACTATTATCTTTCCCCTCTTCTATTTGCCTACCAACAATTTCATTAAGTTTCTTAAATTCTATATCTGCCTCATCAATTAAGATTACTCTTATTGGTTTATTCATACCTCAGTTCCTCTTTTAATTAACTCATCTAAATCTTTCCTGCAAGTATAAATCCAGAGAATTCCTTTAACACCAATTACTATTTTTCCGCTTAGTTGTAAATATTCTAATATCTGCAGTAAAGTATCATGCATGACCTTTCGAGGTAATTTTCTCTTTAACTCAGCAATACTTATTACTTCCTTAACCTTTTTCAAAACATCTTCTACCATCAAAACAGTATTTAATGTAGGAGAGTGCATTTGTATTGTTTTCATATATATCACCTTTAGATATATACTTATATCAATTTTATATATTTATAAAACTTTCTATTTATGTTTCTCAATCTCAGGATGCTCATGCCCAATCTTCTTCCTCTTCTTCAGATGAGTTATATGCTTCCTTTTCTCACCCATAAACTTCATCTTATTAAAACCATGTTTAAGTATCATCTTAGAAGCATAGTCCCCACCTAAAAAATGAGGCATTAAAACATAAGAAGCGCCATTATCATATAAAACATGAGCCTCATCTATCTGATGTGATACTAAAATAATTATAGATTTTTTATTTATTCTTCTTATTTTTTTTAATAAAATTAAATTAGTTTCAAACTCAGGAACTGTAGATATAACCATTTTAACATTCTTCAAATCCAGCCCATCAAGTAACTCCTGGTCATCCATATCTCCATACATGCAATTAATCCCGCTTTTACCAAGCTTCTCAACAGTATCAGGATTATAATCAACAACCAAAAATTTCTTTTTAATTTTTTTAAATGTATCCAAAATATCATAACCAATTCTATTGTATCCAAATAAAATTGCACTATACCCCTTCATTTTCTTTTTATCTTCCTTAATACCACTTCTCTCAAATATTACTAAATAAGGAGCCAGGTAAGGATATATTTTATCAGAATACAAAATAAGATATGTTGAACCTGCAATAGTTATCAAGCCAATAATTGTAACAAAAGATAATATTTCATTTGTAAGGTGGCCAACTTTAACACCCAGTGCTACAAGAATTAAAGAGAACTCACTTATCTGGGCAACTGTCAGCCCTGCCTGGAAACCTGTCTTCTTTTTATAACCAAGTATACCCATTAATATCATAACAATTAATGGATTTCCAATAAGAATGAATAAAGAAAGTATTATTGCAGGGATTATCAACTGGCTTATACTTCCAAAGACCATCTGGGATCCAAGAAGTATAAAAAATAAAATAATAAAGAAATCTCTCAAAGGTCTCATCTTTGAACTAATCTCATAATGATAAGGTGACATAGAAAGTGTGATACCAGCAATTAAGGCACCTATCTCCATTGAAAGTCCTATAGAATAAAATAGTGCAGCCAAGCACAATCCCCATCCTACTGAAAACAAAAATAAAAATTCCTGTGATTTAGCAAAGAATTTAGATAAAATAGGCAGAACATAAATACTTATTAAAACAATACTTCCAATCAATAAAACTCCACTAAAAAGAGTTTTAATAGATGTACTAATTATATTTAATTTATTTGAAGAAAAAGATGAAATTACCATTAAAAGAATTATTACAAAAATATCTTGGACTAATAAAAAACCAATTGAAATTTTTCCATATAACTTTTCCAAATCTTTTTTATCAGATAGCAGTTTCATAATTATAATAGTACTGCTAAATGTCAGAGCAATAGCAATATACAATGAAACTATTACTGAAAATCCTAATAATCTGCTTAGAAAAAAACCAATCAAAGATGTAAAAATTATCTGCCCCAACCCAGTTACCAAAGAGACCTTACCAACTTCTTTTATAACCTTAGGGCTTAAACTTAAACCAACAATAAAAAGAAGCAATATTACTCCTATTTGCGCGAATATAGCTATTGTATCTGCAGAGCGGACAATATTAAGAAAATAAGGGCTGACTATTATACCAGTAAGAATATAACCAATTATTAATGGTTGCCTCAACAACCTCATTATTCCTGCAATTAGAACAGTAATACCAATAATTATGCTTAATTCTATAAATATCTCCATCTAGTTTACCTCTTATTTATAATATTAAAAAGAAATTGTATTTTATAAACTTTACTTTCAAAATGTTTTTGTGCTCCCCAGTGACATATGTCACCCCCTAAAATAATTTATGAAAAGCAAAATA
>CBFDDQ010000043.1:0-5523 GCA_965603615.1 Candidatus Woesearchaeota archaeon | reverse complement strand
GAACCTGATATAAAGGTTCTGGTATTTTAAATCTTTTCTTATTTATTTCTAATTCCTTGATCTGTCCAAGAAGTTTGTTTTGTTCTATTGTATTTAATTTTAAGATTTTGATACTTTTTTCTAATTCTTCTACTTGTTTTTCTAGTGCTTCTTTTTTGATTTTAAGTTCTTTTACTAATTTCACATCAGTTCTATAATTCTTGATTTTCTCGGCCAATTCGATAATTTCTTTTGATACTTCCATTTTTATCAACTTTTCTATCTACTGTTATCATAAGCTTTATATATATAACCTAATAATAGAATTGTTTTAATAAAAAGTAAAACCCTCTTATAAAGAATTCTTTTAACTTTTACCCAACTTCATATCCTTTAAAACCTTCTTAAAAGCACTAACCTGTTTCACAGATAACTTCCCAAATTTTAAATAATAAATCTTAATATTTCTCAAAAACAAATTTTCTTTATAATATTCTTCAGGTATATCAAACATTTTCTTAAAACTTTTATTCTTAATCTCACCAACTAAATGTTTCTTCTGGCACTCATAACATAAAGCATACCTCTCTCTGCCATTAACCACAACATAATTTTTTCTGCATTTACTGCATTTCTGTTTATATCTTACCATAATTTAATAAACTCTCTGACTAAACCTCTTAAGTGAAACTTTTTCCCTAGATTGATTAAAAGAAACAACAAATTTATCAAAAATACCAGACCTACCTAAAAGAACAGGAAAATCATAATCATCCAAAATAACTTTTACTGGAATTTGAAAATTATAATGTTCATGACCTTTCTCTATAGTTATATTCATTTTTGTATCAACAGCATCAACTTTTCCGCCAATACCCCAAGCAGGACTTTTCTTACTATCAATTTTCAATCCTAATAATTCAGCAAAATCTTTTGGAATAGCAGAGATATCAGCACCAGAATCAAGTAAACCAATAGTTTCTATATTCTCCTTACCCTTTATCACAATAGGAATAGAAGGAATCTTAACTTCTGTCCCGTCTGGTCTTTTAACTGATTTATAATTAAAGTTTAAAGTCATTTTAGAATATCATAGTCTCTTTTTCTGGCACTTTTGTAAGCAAAGGTCTTTTAGCAGGACACTTTTCCTTAGCCTTTCTAAATACTTCTTTTACATTTTTACCATAAGATATTACTTTCTGGTCACATATAGCCACCCATTGACCTATATACCTGCTCATATCTGTCTGCATAAAAAATTGATAGTTTTTATTCATTTTTACCCCTAAACCTTATTACCAAATAGTTTACTATAATTTATAAATGTTTCTTATAATCTTCTACAGCTTTCTTCAAAGCTTCCTTAGCTAAAAGTGAACAATGAATTTTAGGAGCAGGAACATCACCACCTAAAAATTTAATTATATCTTCCTTAGAAATTTTCAAAGCCTCATCTAAAGTTTTACCCTCAACTATTTCAGCCAAAGCCTCAGAACTTGCAATTGCAGCCACACAATTATGAACTACAAATCCTTTAACCAAATAAGAATTATGTTTTCCTTCTACTTCTACATTATAAACCTTACCTTGATAAGGTATCCTTTCTATTTTTCTAATTGGAACAAAAAAATATTCCTCATTATCTTTAACAAATTTATGTTTTTTTTCTAACTTAAAAGAAATATTAAACATTATATGCGAGAGCAATTTTCTACCTTCTAGATAAGTTTCTGCAAGTTCAGCTTTTTTAATAGGGGCAAAAATATCACCTCTTGCAAGTATTTCTTGAATTTGTATTGCTAATTTTCTAGAAGCTGTGTCTACTCTATAAGTTGGACTATTATTTGGTCTTCTTTTATAAATATTACCATCACCATTAATATAAGTTTTAATCATTTCCCATTGTTTTTTAAAAGGTAAGAGTATTACTTTTTCTGAAAGTTTCTTATGTTTTGCATACTTACCACAATGCTCTAGTAAAAATCTAGAAAGTTTTGCAGAACAAATACGTAATTCTGTTACATTATTTCTTGTTCTTTCACTTCCTTCTTTACCTATAAGATTTTTACAAAGAGACTTTACTTCTGAAATATACTCTCTCTCATTTTTGTTAAATGAAAAATTCACTACTCTTTCTGGTGTAATATAACCCTCTGACAAATAGTATCCCATTAATTTCATCATATCATTTGAAAATTCTGAATTATCTTTTGTTTGTTTTCTTTTAAGGAATATTAAATAATCTCCTTCTTCTAATAATTCAGCCTCTAAAAAATAAGGTTCTGTTGAAATTAGTTCTTTTTCATTAATTCTTAACCAACTACATTTATTACCTGATTTTCTAGTATTTTTAAGAAATTTTCTTTTGATACAAAAAATTGGATGGGTAGAAGTTACATAAAAACCATTAAATCTAGAAACAAAAGGTATTATTGATATAAGCTTTCCATTAAATGGTGCTTCATAAAATTGTTTTACTTTTGTTCTTTCTCCTCTTCCATTTAATAACATTTTCCCCTCAGATAAATCACTAATAGGCAACCATTTATTTCCCAAACTTATTTCTTCGGTTGGGGGTAAACAACCCATAGTCAATACTTTGCACTTAGTTATTCTACCATTCTTTACTTTAATAAAAACTTCCATACTATCTCCACAGGTTTTGTTAATTACACTGCCAACACCATCAGGATTCTTCAATTTACCTGCATGCTTCGGTTTCTTGAACAATTCCATTATTTTTTTATTGTACATTTTTAAATACTTTATGATGAAAATAAATTTTAAAATTTACTTTTTTTTTCTTACAAAATTCTCTAATCTCTTTCTCAACTTTATTCCAATAACTGCTTCCAGAATAAATCTCCCTATATTTTCCAACTAACTCAGATTTGTTTTTTCTCAAAAATCTAAATATATTGACTCTAATTGAAGGATAAAGATTCAAATTCTCAAACCAATATTCATCTACAAAATTTTTAGTCTTATTAATCAAACCTTTCCAATCAGATAACTCAGGGAATATCGGAGAAATAAACAAAGCAGTTTTAATACCATTTTTATGTAATTTATTCAATGCATTAATTCTCTTATTAATAGAAGGTCCAAAAGGCTCTAATTGTTTCCTCAATTTTTCATCCATACCAGATGCAGATAAAGCAACAATACAATCTAACTGTTTTAACAAATCAACATCTCTCACAACTAAATCAGACTTAGTTATTATATCTAAAATTGGTTTTAAAGAAATCAATTTTTTTAAAATCTTTCTAGTCAATTTATATTTTTTTTCTAAAGGATTATAAGGATCAGTAGTAGAGCTCATTGTTATATACTTTCCTTTATATTTATTAGTTCTCTCAGGAATTAAATCAGGAGCATTTATTTTAATATCTATAAAACTACCCCAAGGTTCTGTATGACCTGTAAATCTCTTCATAAATCTTGCATAACAATATTTACATCCATGCCCACAACCAATATAAGGATTAATAACAAAATCACCTTCTGGCAAATTTGTTTTTACAATTATTGATTTTGCTTTAATTTCTTTAATTTTCATCTTCTAACTCCATCACCCAATGCCCAAATTTTTTTATATCTTCTACTGAATTAAAATCAGCAAAATTAACTTTATTAACATTCTTAACTTTCTTCTCAATCTTTCTGCCAGTATATTCTTTTTTCTCATTATCATACTCTTCAAAAATTAAAACATCACCTTCTTTAACATCAAAGTCTGCTAAACGAACATCTACATTTTTCTTTCCATCTAATATTTTCTGAAATAACGCAGACCAACATTTCTTTTTAATTTCCATTTTTCAAAGGACTTATCCTCCTCAACTTCTCAACAATTCCAGGTAAAACTTCCAAAACTTTATCAACTTCTTCTAAAGTATTAAATCTAGATAAACTCAATCTCAAACTTCCATGTGATTCCAAATCACTTAAACCAATAGCTTTCAAAACATGAGAAGCTTCTAACTTAGTACTTGAACATGCACTACCAGTACTTGAACAAATTCCAGCAACATCCAAATAAGCCCCAACAGATTCACCCTCAATAAATTTAAAACTAACATTAACATTATTACAAAGTCTTTTATCACCAGCAGGACCATTCAAGCGAACATCTTTAATTTTCAATAAACCATCAATTAATCTATCCCTTAATTTGCTCATTTCCTTAACACCTTTAGCCAACCTAACAGCCTCAGCAAACCCAACTATACCAGGTATATTCTCAGTCCCACTTCTCATACCAAATTCCTGACCGCCGCCAACAATATAAACTCCTAATTTAACTCCCTTTCTGACATAAAGTGCACCCACACCCTTAGGACCATGAATTTTATGAGCATTCAAAGTAACTAAATCTAAATTAAACTTATTAACATTCAAAGGAGTTTTAGTATACGATTGACAGGCATCTGTATGAAAATAAATCCCTTTACTTTTACAAATCTTACCTATCTCCTCCAAATTTTGTATAGTCCCAATCTCATTATTGCCATGAATAATAGAAACAACTAAAGTATCATCTCTAATTTCTTTCTTCAACTGCTCTAAATCAACAAACCCATCTTTATCAACATCTAAATAAGTAATTTCAGCACCCATTTTCTCTAAAAATTTGCAGCTGTTCAAAATACAATCATGCTCAATCTTGGTTGTTATTATATGTTTTTTCTCCCTGTTAACAAAAAATAAATCTTTCAAAGCCCAGTTATTTGCTTCTGTACCACCTGAACAAAAATATATTTCATCAAATTTTGCACCTATGCTTTTAGCAATTACCTCACGAGCCTCATCCAGAGCCATCTTAGCTTCCTGCCCTTTGTGATGTAAACTTGAAGCATTTCCATATTTCTCACTAAAATAAGGCTTCATTTTCTTCAAAACTCTCTCATCTACTTGTGTAGTTGCAGCATTATCCAGATAAATTGTTTTTTTCATTTTTTTACACAACAGCACTTACAAAATGTTTTCTCATGCTTGTCAATCAATTTCAACATGGGCAATATTGTCTTCTTATTCAAACTATAAATTCTTCTTTTCCCTTTCTTAGCAACATTTACTATACTGCATACTCTCAAACTAGCTAAAGCATGTGATAATTTGCTCTGCTCTATCTTCAAATCTTTAGCCAATTCCTGAACACTTTTCCCTTTGTTTTTCAAACTAGCTAAAATACTAATTTTCAGAGGATTAGCTAGTTTGCTAAAAAATATGTGATATGTTTTCATATGAAATATCATTCATATTATCCTATATAAATCTTTCCATAACCTTTATAAATAATTAAAAACAAGAATAACAAATTGGTAAAATATAATTATAAGGAAAAAATAATAGATGATTATACTCCATATGATATAGAGGATTTCTTCCAGATATTTGATGAAGAAAAACCAAGAGAAGACATAACAGATGGAGAATCAATAAAATTAGAAGGCCACTATAAAGGTTTTAGAATAAAAATAGAATTACCAAAGGTAGGAGGAGTAATCTTAAGTGCAAAAACTCCAAAAATTATAGAAG
>CBFDDQ010000042.1:0-5657 GCA_965603615.1 Candidatus Woesearchaeota archaeon | reverse complement strand
ATATTACATTAATATGCCACATATGTGTAGAACCAGATTTAGCAGTTTTTGGTATTGTTATGGTAATAGGAAATCCTCTTTTTTCTCCAGCATTTACAGGAAGACTATCTGGTATTTTTACCCAACTAATATCACTTTCACTATCAGCAGCTTCAACATTTATTTTAAAATCTATAATTTCACCTTCAAAATTTTGAATTCCCGCGTTGAAATTAATTTTTTCACCTACCTTTGCTTCTCTTCCAAATTGACCAGCAATAAAAAAAGCACTATCTCCCCCCATTAGTTCCTGAATCTCTTGATCTGCTGCTTCAAAAGCACTACCACTTGTTTCAGTAATTTCCCCCATTATTTTTCTAACAAATACCAAACCTAAACTTAAAAGAACTATAGCAATTACAACTACAACTATAGTATTCATAGAAAGCTCAATCGCACCTTTTTTATTCATAATAATAAATCAAAGAAAACTTCTTAATAAATGTTTCTAATAAAAAAAGTGGGAATGGCGGGATTTGAACCCACAACACCTAGATAACTAATCTAGTCAACCTAGAACTTCAGTTTCACCATATATATTCTAGTGCTCTCCCAGGTTGAGCTACATTCCCATTAAACTTACAAGAATAACATACATTTTTAAATATTTCTACTTAATTTGGAATAAAGCGATAACTTTAAATCTATAAGAATCTTCAAAAACATTAATGGAAAAAGAGGTTGGATATAAAGAAGAAAAAGGTTGGAAATTTTTTTTAAATAAGTTTGATAATACTAAATGGACTGTAAACTTCTTATTAATTTTTATATTCTTTTTTCTTATGGCAATTATAATAATCAGTGCTATTAAAGGTTGGATAGATCAACAAGTTATTATAAATATTGGAATAATGTTAATTGGATTAATTGTGGGGTCAATATTATCAAGAAAAAATGGCAGTTGAAAATAAAGGGCCAATACTGGCTGTAATAGGAGCAATAGTAGGCATGCTTGTAGCAGGAAATTTTAATACTGATTATACTATCATAGGAGCGATTATAGGAGCGATTATAGGTTATATATTTGGATCTAAAACATGAAATTTAAAAAATTATGGAAACAATATTGGGATGTAATTATTTTTTTAATTATTGTGGTCATATTAGTAATTTTAATATTAACTAAATCTTTTTATTTATCTTATTTAATTATCATAACAATAATCTTTGCTATAATCTTATTCATTAAAAAATATTTATTAAAAGCAAAGAAAAAAAGAAAGTAATAACATTTTTATATGAGTAAATACTTAATTTAATATAACAGAGGTAATAAAATATGGAAAAATCCACACTAATCTTAATCTTACTTTTAATATTCATTCTAATATTTGCAACACATATCCAGAACTACACAGGTCAAATGGTAAAAACCTGGTTTGAGCAAAAAGAATATTGTGCAGATTCTGATGGAGGTTTCTCGCCTTTTATCTGGGGAAGAGTAGAGTATCCATATCAATCAAGAATATACACTTACACAGACACCTGTAATGGTAAAAAACTAATTGAAGGAACCTGCGACAATGGTGACCTTCTAAAAATACCTTTTGACTGCCCTCATGGATGTGATGCAACAGGTCCAGACAATCATGGATATTGCATCTGCGAACAAGACAGAGAATGTCCAGCAGGATATAGTTGTCATAGAGCGGGTTATTGTTACACTTTTAAAAGATAGAAACATATTTAAAACTAAATCTTAATTCTAATATACATGCAAATACCTAAAAATTACAACCCAAAAGAATCAGAAGATAAGTGGCAGAAATACTGGGAAAAGGAAAAAATTTACAAATTTAAAAAATCAAAAAATATTTTTTCAATAGACACACCACCTCCAACAGTTTCTGGTAAAATGCACATAGGTCATGCTTCTCAATACTCGCAAATGGATTTCATAGCTAGATACAAAAGAATGAATAACTTTAGTGTCTTCTACCCTTTTGGAACAGATGATAATGGGTTAGCAACTATTAGACTTATAGAAAAAGAAAAAAATGTAAAAGCATTTAAATTAGGCAGAGAAAAATTCATAAAATTAGTATTGCAAACATTAGAAAAAGAAATAAGACCAAACTTCATAAAATCCTGGAAAGACCTGGCAATCTCATGTGATTATTCTCTCTTCTACTCAACAATTGACAAACACTCAAGAAAAATATCACAGCAATCTTTCATAGACCTCTACAAAATTGGCAGAGAATACAGAAAAGAAGCACCAATTATGTGGTGTCCAGAATGCCAGACAGCTATAGCCCAGGTAGAAATGGAAGATAAAGAATTATCATCACAATTTAACAATTTAATCTTCACAGTCGATAATAAAAAAATAGAGATTGCAACAACAAGACCAGAATTACTTCCAGCATGTGTAGCAGTATTTGCACATCCAGAAGATGAAAGATATAAAAATTTAATAGGAAAAAAAGCTAAAGTTCCCTTATTCAATTTTGAAGTTCCAATTTTAGCAGATGACAAAGTTGACACAGGAAAAGGAACAGGTATAGTTATGTGCTGTACATTTGGAGATATTACAGATATAGAATGGTTTTACAAACACAAACTACCTCTAAAAATTTCAATTACTAAAGATGGTAAATTAACAGAAGAAAAATACAAAGGATTAGCAATAAAACAGGCAAGAAAGCAAATAATACAAGACTTAAAAAAATTAAATTTAATTACAAAACAAGAACCTATAACACATTCAGTTAATGTACATGAAAGATGTGGAACAGAAGTTGAATTTATAGTTTCAAAACAATGGTTCATAAAATACTTGGACTTAAAAAAACAATTCATACAAGCAGGAAAAAAACTAAACTGGAATCCAGACTTTATGAGAGTTAGATATGAAAACTGGATTAAAGGTCTGCAATGGGATTGGTGTATTTCAAGACAGAGATATTATGGAATTCCATTTCCAGTATGGTACTGCAAAAATTGCAAAGAAACAATTGTAGCAGAAGAAAAACAGCTTCCAGTAGATCCTTTAATAGATAAACCAAAAAAACCTTGTCAAAAATGTGGCTCAAAAGAATTCATACCAGAAAAAGATGTTTTAGATACTTGGGCAACATCTTCATTAACACCGCAATTAGCAATCAAACTAATAAATAAAAATCTGCCAAAAGAAGTTTATCCAATGAATCTAAGACCTCAGGCTCATGATATAATTACCTTCTGGTTGTTCAACACAGTTGTTAAATCTCTTTTGCATGAAAAAAAATTACCTTGGAAAGATATAATGATATCAGGTTTTGTTCTGGACCCAAAAGGAAAGAAAATGTCCAAATCAAAGGGAAATGTAATTGATCCAAAAGATATAATTAATTTATATGGAGCAGATGCTTTAAGATTCTGGGCAGCATCAACAAAACTAGGCGCAGATAATCCATTCAAAGAAAAAGAAATTGTAGCAGGACAAAAGTTTATAACAAAATTATGGAACGCAGCTAAATTATCTTTCCTGCATTTAAAAGATTATAAGCCAAAAAAACCAAAAACATTAGAACCTATAGACCTATTTTTACTGTCAAAATTACAAACAATAATAGAAAATTCAGTAAAATCATTTGAAAATTATGAATACTCAAGAACAAAATCAGACACAGAAAACTTTTTCTGGCACACCTTCTGTGATAATTACTTGGAAATAATCAAAGACAGATTATATAACCCAGACAAATATTCAGAGAAAAATATACAGTCAGTTAAATACACATTATATATTTCATTGTTAACAATACTAAAACTTATAGCACCTATCATGCCGCACATAACAGAAGAAATTTATCAGTTATATTTCAAGAAAACACAAAAAGAAAAATCAATTCATATTTCATCATTCCCAAAACCAGATAAAAATCTAACAGATAAAAAATTAGAAATAAAAGGTGATGATTTAATAAATATAATTTCAAAAATAAGACAATTTAAGCAAAAAAAACAAAAATCACTAAGAACCCCAATAATATTAACAATTTTAAAAGAACAAATTTCACCTTTATTTTTGGAAGATTTAAAAGCAGCAACAAATGCACAAGAAATTAAATTTGGGAAAAAATTAAACATAAAACTTATCTCTCAATAATTTCATCATTCTTAATAATTTTAGAAGGTTTACCATTTAACTCACCATCATAAATTACAAAATCAACTTTAATATTTTTGTCCAAATCATCCAAACAAGTCATAAACTTCTCACCAGTTGTATTCACAGAGGTTGTTACAATAGGAAAACCTAATTTTTTAACAATTTCAGAAAACCAATGTTTAGGTATTCTAACACCTAAAGTATCAAGACCATTGTTAACTTCTTTACAAATACAATCTTTCTTCAATTTTAAAATTAGAGTATAAGCTCCAGGTAATTTATCTAATTCTTTACCAACAAAACAATTCTCCTTAATCCAATTTTTAGAAGGAGCAATCACAGAAAAAGGTTTTTTCTCTCTTTCTTTAATCTCTCTAATTCTCTTAACACTTTCACTATCTCTAGCATCACAACCAATTCCATAAATTGTATCAGTCGGATAAATAAACACACTCTCCCCCAACTCATCCAAATTAACTTCATCCTTGCTAATTATTTTCATCTTTATTCTTAACCCCAGTAATATTTATAAATCTGCTTCTTTTAATCTAAATTATGAACACAAAACAAAAACAAAAATTAAGAAAATTTGTAAATGAGCTTTCATTAATTAGAGGAAGACACACAGAATTAGTCTCAGTTTACATACCAGCAGGTTATGATATAATTAAAATAATACAGCACATAGACCAGGAGAAAGGAACAGCTTCAAATATTAAAGATGCAAAAACAAGAAAAAATGTTCAAGATTCTCTAGAAAAAATAATCAGGCATTTAAGACTCTTCAAAAAAACACCACCAAATGGATTAGCAGCATTTGCAGGAAACATAGCAGCTAAAGAAGGTAAAGTAGATTTGAAAGTCTGGTCTATTGAACCGCCTGAGCAATTAAAAACAAGAATCTACAGATGTGATCAAACTTTTCTTTTAGATATATTAAAATCAATGATGGAATCAAAAGAAAAATATGGCCTGATAGTTATGGACAGAAGGGAAGCTACTCTAGGTCTTTTGCAGGGGACAAATATCAAAAAATTAACGCATATGACTTCTAATGTCCCGGGAAAAACAACCAAAGGCGGACAATGTTTGAATCCAGAAGTTATTATAGATTTAAAGAAGGGTTACAAAAAATTAAAAGATGTTAGAGTTGGAGATATTTTAAAAGCTTATAATTTTAAAAGTAAAAAATTGATTTTAACTAAATGTACTAATGTTTGGAAAGTTAAGAAAAAATTAACCTTAAATTTTGAGACAGAAAATAATCATAATATTATCTCTTCCTTAAATCATATATTTTTTAAATTTGATGGTGAAAAAGTTAAAAAAATTCCAGCTGAAGAATTAAAAATAAAAGATTATTTAATAAATTATAAAGGAAAAAAAACAAAAATAATCAAGCTTGTTCTAGGACTAGTCCGGCAATACCAAAAGTGATCATCATTTTCATTCTGTTCGGCACCGTTTGAGACCCGTGATCATGGCCCTGACCAGGTTCTCGCTATCTTGCAGACTGGCCAGA
>CBFDDQ010000041.1:0-5901 GCA_965603615.1 Candidatus Woesearchaeota archaeon | reverse complement strand
TTTTAATCAAATTAGTCATATTAATTCCAGGATTTTCATATATACACTTTATTATTCTAAGTCTAGTTCTATTCCCAGGAATTATTTCTTCAATCATAATTTTCCCTCTACAAATCTAATAAATTTTTTAGCAATATTGAGAATTAATTCAGCATCTTTTTCTGTCAAATCTTCCCATTCATCTACACTATACTGGCTTATTTTTCTAATCTGAAAAGTTAAATCAAGGCTTAAAATATCAGAAAATCTTTCATTGATTTTAACCAATTCATCAAACAAAGATTTATCAATAAGATCATAATATTTTAGAGCAATAATCAGGCAAGAATGGTCTTTTGAAAATTGGTTTTTATTTTTTGATATTAAAGCATTGCCTGCATGATGAATACCATAATATGACATAATAATAGCCCAATCCCAGCATTTATCTTCAAACTCAGCAATTGCCCTGCTTAAATCATGTTTTGCTTTCTTAAAATGTTTTTTATAATGCTCTTTTGTATCATCAACAAATTTTCTCCTTTTTTCACAATTATCAAAAAACTTTTTAATAGATTCTTCCTTTTTAGGTAATTTAATTTTAATCTCTTCTATCTTCATTTTAAACTCTTATTGATTATAGTAATACTTATTATTATTAATAGTAATAATATATAAACTTTTCGTTTTATTTCACAAAAACCTTTAAATATCAATACTTACAATGTAAGTATGAAGAAATGCCTAAAATCAAGAATATTCCTATTCCATCATATATTTTTCTAGACCGTTCTCTAAGTGTTTTAGAAGTTATTGTAAAATATCTCAAAGAAAAAAAATCTCTAACATACCATGAAATAGCTGTTCTTCTAAATCGTGATGACAGGACAATCTGGACAGTTTATCAGAGGGTTAAAAAGAAACATGCCAAATAAATCTACAATTAGGAGGAAGAATGCAATTTTAATAGTTTTAATTCTGTTATTTATGTTGTCTCTTTTAATACCTAATTATATGACAATAACAGGTCTTCAAGTTTTAAATAATATAACAAACAATTCCTTTTCAATACAGCCTTTAAATGAAACAGAAAATATTACTATTCCAATTAACTTATCAAACAATCTAGTAGAAAATCTAACATTAAATAATACTCAATTAGAAAACTTTACATCAAATGAAACAATAAATAATACCTTGCTGCAGTCAGAAAATCAGACATTAAACAACACCCAGTTGGAAAACTTAACTTTACAACTAGAAAATAATTCAGAATTTGAAATTCAAGCCTCAGCCACAGTAATAGAACTTCAAATAACAAATAATACAGCAGGTCTTGCAAGATATGTTAATTTCACTTATAATGTTTCAGATGGAGATGATAATATTGATAATTGTACATTATTCATGAATATAAATTCAGTTGGTTTTAGTGCTAACAAAACTTTGTGGGAAGGAGATATACCAGTAAATCAGTCAGACGGTGCTCCAATATCTGATTGGGCGCCATATTCCTATGGTTGGTCAATAAATCCAAAAGGTCTAGTAATAGATAATTCAAAATTCTGGACAATGGGGCCTGCAGGTCCTATACACCATCTTGATTCTGATTTAACAAATTTAACAGATGCTATTTTTGTTGTAAATCCTATTGATTACGGAAGATATTTTTGGGGTGTAACAACTAATAGCTCAGACTTCTGGATAATAAATCCTTCATATGATTATGTCCAACATATTGATAAAAATGGAGTGAACATAACAGATGGGTTTTATATAGCACCAGCAGGTGCAACTGATACAAGGGGTGTAACAACAAATGGTTCAGACTTCTGGGTAGTAGACGTAGCAGACAAATGGATTTATCACTTCAATTCATCATGGGATAATCAAACAGATGGATTTGCATCAAATTCAACACATCCCCTGTGGGGTATTACATTAGATGGAGACAATACTATTTGGTATATAGTTTCAGAGTTCTTGGGTACTAATGATTATGTTTACCATGTGAATTTATCTGGCAGTCTTTTGCCTGGTGGATTTAATACAAATGATTTTAAATGTGAACAACCAAGAGGTATAACAACTCCTTCTTTTATTTTGGAAAATACAGGAGGAACACCATCAGAATTTTATATAGCTTGTGGACCAGACGATTATTCTATCTTACACATCACAAACAGAGTAAATGAAACAACCAACCAGTCTTTCAATAAAACCTTTGGACCATTAGCTCATGTAGTAGAATGGAAAGTAGGCTGCTACACAAATGAATCTGTGCAGACAAACTCCTCAATTAACACTTATACTGTGCAGTCAACATACCCCACTATTAATCTTCAATCCCCTGGAAATAGAACATCAACAACTGATAGAGAAATTAATTTCACTTATAATGTTACAGATTTAAACAGTGACATATCTAATTGTACCTTATATCTTGATATAAATAATGCAGGTTTTGATTTAGATACAACTCTAAACACAACAGCAATCACAGAAACAATAGAACAAGTTTTCAATAAAACTCTTCCAGCAGCAGATAGTAAAATATACTGGAAAGTAGGCTGCTTCTCAAATGACACAGAGCAGTATAATTCAACAGCATTCTACTTAGAACTAACAACACCAGATCCAGGAGTAGAAACTCCATACAAACCGCCACCTCCACCACGACCACCACCACCTCCTCCACCATCACCCCCACCTCCAGAAACACCAGAAGAGCAAACACAGGAAGAGATAGGTGATATGAACCTTGACCCAGGATTCAGTGGTATACTAAATAATCTTCTCCTAATAGACATACCTGAAGACCCAAGAGATCTAATTATTAATATTTTAAATGAAACCTGGAAAATCAATCTGCAAAATGAAACAGAAATTGACATAGACCTAAAGAGATCAACAATATTAATAAAAGAAAATCTTGCTCTTGGACAAAGACCAGAAATACCAGAGAGAAATATATTCATCTACTTATTGATTTTAGTAATTGCTCTTATATTAAACCACTTAATCGGGTATTTCTACTACAAATACAAAGAGCACAAGAAGAAATTACCTAAACCAAAATATCTAGAAAAAAGATTAGGTAATGTATATGAAATAAACACACTAATCTCAAGATTCAATAAATTAACAAAACAAATAAAACTTAACATAAGCAAAAACAAACTACATATAGCATCCAAGCAGTATGAAAAATTATTACTTCTTCATAATTATCTAATGCTTAAACTAAACAAGCAGGACAAAGAAAAACTTCATGAAAACATAATAGACACTTACACAATTCTAAAGGAAAAAATAGAAATCAATTATCTGAAGAAAAAATTAACCACACAAAAGAAATAATAAAACTTTAAATACCAACAAAATAATAATTATAACAATGGATTTCAAAAAACTTTTCAAAAAAACAGAAATTAAAAAATTTGGGCATTATATTTTCATATTAGGTATAATTTTAGTTTTAATATTTTCTTTGTCAGACCCAACTAAACTCTCAGTAAAAAATGCACTTTACTTATTACTATTAGGTTTAATTGTAGGTATACTAGATGTCCCTAAAAAAGAAGCTAACAGTTTTATATTAGCAACAATAGCTATAATAGTAGCTTCACTCGCAAAATTTGAGCAAATAACATACAAAATACCATCTATGACTTTTTCTATTGGATTATATATTAAAGGTATTTTATTAAACACATCTGTTTTCTTGAGTTTAGCAATGTTAATAGTTTCTCTAAAAATAATTTACAGAGTTTACAAAGGAACAAAATAAATGCTCCCGCGGGGATTCGAACCCCAGTTTCAAGCCTTTTCCTTTTGCAATTGAGAAGCTTGAGTCCAAAGTCTCTAAATTCTTCCAAATCTAGATTTAACCGAACTAGACGACAGGAGCATACAATCTATTTCTATTTTACTCTTTTTAAATAATTCTAAAAAAAGAAGGATTTAAATAGTTATATAAGTGTATATAACACTATGAAACAAATATTACAACCAAAAATATTGCATTATCCTCAGTTAGACACAGTTCTAATGGTAGAAGAGTTTATTAAAAAATATGATGGAGAATATAAAAAAAGAGCACTATGGGAAAATCTCCCAAAAAAAATGATGTACCAAACTTTTTGTGTAATAATTGATTATTTATTATATTCTAGAAAGATTTCTATAGATGCAGAAGGAAAAATTGGTTGGATCTTTTACCCTAAACTTGCTAAAAAATATTATGAGAGAATAGATTTGGGTAGAAGAAAATGAAACTTCCATCAACCATCAGATTTGCTAATGAAAAGATTAAAGAAGTTTTTTACAAACTAGAAAATAGTTCTGAAAAAGAGCTTTTTAAATTTATTAATCAAGCAATAGATAATATTGAAGAAAACGCTTTCTGTGGGATTCAGATTCCTAAAAAACTTATTCCAAAAGAATATATTCAAAAATATAATGTAAAAAATTTGTGGAAATATGATTTGCCAGGGGGATGGAGATTAATCTATCATATAGCAGATGAAAAAATAATTGTTATTTCTATAATTTTAGAATGGATGACTCATAAAGATTATGAAAGAAGATTTAAATATTAATAGCTCTGCTAGGATTTGAACCTAGGTTTCGAGGCTTTTCCTGTGAAATCCAGAACCTCGCGAACTTGGCCACTTTTACTTTATAAACCTAACCAAAATCTTTATATTATTCTAAAGTAAACCAATACAAATGAATAAGGAAAATATTTTATATATGACTGTTGGGATAATTCTCTTACTAGTTTTATTATATCTAATAATAAGTGGGAGAGGTTTTACATGAATATCAATAAACTAACAAATATAATAGCATGGGTTTTAATAATACTGGGGATTATATTTATAATGTGGAAGCTCTTCGGTGGAAGTCCAACAGAATTTAGTATTTTAATCACATTAATTTCAGGTATTTTTTTCAAAATGATAAATTTTGGAAGTGATATATCTACTGTAAAAGAAAGAGTTAAAAATATAGATAATAAAGTAGATTCTCTAGCATCTGATTTTAAAGAACATCTTAAATAACTTTTTGTAAAACTTTATAAACTTAAAGATATAAAAATTTCTTATGAAAAAGCTAATTATTTTACTAATAATATTATTAATAGTAGGAGCTTACTTAATTAAAACAAATCACAACTTAGACATGGAAAACCAAAAAGACCAAAAAACTTTCATAAAATTATTTACAAGCTGGGTATCAAGATTAATTACCAATACAAAACAAATTACATCTCTTGTTATAAAACAGGAATGGCTCCCAGAAAACAAAACAAAAGAATGAAACAGCCAGATTCTATGGATAAATGTGTATACTTCACAAACAGGATTATAGGTTCTGGAAAAATTAAAGCCTGGGTATTAAAAGAATTATGCCCAAAGTGCAAAAAATCTTTGATGTCAAAGCCAAAAGACCCAAAAACAGGAAAGCCAAAAATAAGGTCTTTAGAATATGTCTGTCCTTCATGCAATTATACTATACCAAAAGAAGAATATGAAGATTCTCTGACAATTAGCATACAATACACATGTCCTCACTGCTCTTTTTCAGGTGAAGAACAAATTCCTTTTAAAAGAAAAAAAATACAGTTAATAAATGAATCAGGAAAGAAAAAAACAGTGGATGCAGTCAGATTCCAGTGTTCAAAGTGCAAAAAAAACATTGATATTACTAAAAAATTAGCTTAACTATAAAATTTTTTCAAAATAAAAATTCCTAAAAATTTATAAATAAAATCTTTCTTAAAAAGGTATGCCTAATCCTCAATATGAAACCAGAAAGAGAATTTCATTAGCCGAAAGAGTCACTAATCAATTTAAAGATATTTCTTCAGGAATTATACTTACAGGTTCTGTAGCTTATGCCCCAAATTTTAATGTT
>CBFDDQ010000040.1:0-6480 GCA_965603615.1 Candidatus Woesearchaeota archaeon | reverse complement strand
ATCCAGGCCCTTCGGGGCACCCCGGTTCAAATCCGGGTCTCGGCGTTTAAATTATGAGGGAAATTATATGAATTATAATTATATTACACCTTTGATTGCATTTAGTGGTTTAATATTTGGAATTTTATTAGCTAAGATTGCTTATTCAGAAATCAGAGATGGTTTGATTTATTTTGAGTGGTTTAGGAAAATTGTTTTATCTGGGTTGATTGTTGTTTTACTGTTGAATTTAGGGGGAAATATTTCATATTTATTTATTGGTGTTGTATTAGGTTATGCTAGTGCTATGTATCTAAAAACTTATTTTTATTTGGGTTTGAGCTCTGTAATGAGCTTGTTATTTTCCAAGAACTTGTTTTTTTTAACTAATGCTTTTGTGTTTTTGTTTGGACTGCCTAAAGGAAGCTTGATGAGGAGATTTAAATTTAAAGAGATTTATAAAAATTTTTTATTGTTTGTTGTTGCTTTTTTATTTTTAGTTTTTGATGTTTTAAATTATAATTTTTTGATTGGTATTGCTAGTGGCGGATTGTTTTATTCTTTGATAAAGAGAAGATTTATAAGTTTGTGAATTTTAATTGTTTTTATGTTATATTTGATTGGTTTAGGCTTGAGTTCTGAAAGAGATTTGAGTTTGAGAGCTATTGATGTTTTGAAGAAATGTAAAAGTGTGTATTTAGAAAGTTATACTTCCAGATTGGGTTTTGATGTTAAGAAACTGAATAAATTAATTGGAAAACCAATTATTATTGCTAATAGGGAACTTATTGAGAATAAGGCTAAAGAGACTATTTTGAAAGATGCAATTAAAGGCAAGGTTGCATTGTTGGTTTTAGGTGATGTATTTTTTGCTACAACACATTATGATTTGGTTTTGAGAGCAAAGAAGCTGAAAATAAAAGTTGAAGTTATACATAATGCTTCAGTAATGAGTGCTGTTGGTGTGACTGGGTTGAGCTTGTATAAGTTTGGTGAGGTTACTTCAATACCTTTTGAGAATGAGAATATTAAAAGTCCAATCTCTGTGATTAATAAAAATTTGAGAAATGGCCTGCATACTCTGGTTCTTTTAGATTTGAATCCTGAGGAGAATAAATTTATGGGTATTTCAGAAGCTTTGGGATATTTAGTTAGAGGTGGTTTGGGTGATGTTGATGTTGTTGGTGTGAGTGCTCTTGGTTCTGACAAACCTGAGATTAAGTTTGGTAAGGCTTTGAAAATTAAAAAGTTTAAATTTAAGAAATTTCCTCAAAGTTTGGTAATTGTTGGTAAATTGAACTTTGTTGAGGAAGAAGCTTTGAAACTATGGAAGTTAAGATAATATTTTGTAAGCACTCTTTCTGTGATTGATTCTTAAAACTACAATTTTTCTACCTGAAATAACTATATCTATTATTACCCTGTAATCCATTACCCTTAAACGCCAGAGTTTAAGTCCTTGTAATCTTTTAAGAAAAGGAAAAGGATTTTCCCTAATTGAGTATATTTTTTTTAAAATAATTTCTGAATCTTTCTTATTTAATTTTTTAATAAATTTTTCTGCTTTTTTAGTTAATTCAATAGAATACATTTTATGTTAGAGAAATCCCAAGTTCTTTTGCTACTTGTTCTATTGGTATTGTTTTACCTTGTTTTACTTCTTCTAATGCTTCTTGCAGGTCTTTAATTTCTTCTTCATTTAGTGTTTCTTCTTCTACTTCATTCATTAAACTGTTTAGAACTTCTTCATAAGGTTCTCTTTTATGTTTTTTAAATAGTTTTAATCTTTCCAAGGTTGGTTTTTGTATTTGAATAGTTGTGGTTTTCATAGTTATATAGTTGCTATAGTAAGTATATAAGTCTTTGGTTTTATTGAGAAGAAGCTTTGAAGTTAAGGTGAGTCATCTGAGTCATCTTTTATACCAAAAGCTTTTTTCATATCATCTGTTCCTATTAATTTTTTTAAATCTTTATATTGCGCTTCTTTTTCACATCTTTCTTTTTCCTGTTCAAATAAAAATTTTCCTTCTAATGGATTTATCACTGGATCTTGCTTTCTGGTGAAGTATTTTATTGCATAAGATGTAATTAGTCCTACAAATCCTATTCCTGCTGCTCCTCCTAGTGCATACATAATATAGTTTGGTTTTAAGTCTTCATACATTGTTGTTTTATTTATATGGTAAGCCTTTAAATAGATTTCTGTTTTTTATTTTAATATAGAAATTAAGGTAAATATTTATTAAGTTCAGCTAATGCTATATCTGCTTCTTTGTGTGATTTTTCAAAATCTGCTTCTGGGTAAGTCATACTAAGCCATGATTCATTATCTGGGCAGTATTCTGGAGGACAATCATCTCTTGTTTCTGTTATACCTAATCTTTTTTCAACTTCTTCAAATGTTAAACCTTCTAAGTCTTTCATATCTATTATTAATAAATGATTATTTATAAATATTATTATTTCTCTGCTATTCCACCTTTAAAACTTAAAGCTGGTGTTATAGTATGTGATATTATTTTACCTGTTACTGCGCTAAGTTTTATGTTTATAATATTAAATGTTGAAGTTATTTTTGTTATATTCCAGATAGGTTTGTTTATTATTTGCAAGATAATTATTTCCTTGTTTGTTGTTTCATTTGGATATTTTTCTTTTTGAAAATCATTTGATATTTGTTTTGCTTTGTCTAAATTTATTTTTATCTCATCTAATTTTAATTCTTCTAAATCTTTTTTTTCTTTTTGAAATATTTTCTGGTCTTTTCCTATTATTGTTACTTTATTATCTATTTTGAAAGATGTTACTAACTTTGTTTTTTTTGAGTAGAATGAAAATTGCTGACTATCTGTTATGAAAATTGAGCAGAGGTAAGCATTTGGGTGTTCTTTTTGGTAGTCTTTGAATTCTTTGGATGATTTTATTTTGTTTAGAAGTTCTAACATTTTTTGGTTTCTATTTCTTTTGTCAGCTGTGTTAGGAAAGTTTTTGGTTTTACTTTGAATTTAACCTTACCTTTTCTGTCTCTAACTGCTAAAGTTTTTGTTTTTGTTTCCTTGTCACCTATTGTTATGGTGTAGTTTGGCTTGTCATTGATTTCAGATTCTCTAACTTTTTTGCCTATGGTTTCTGCTCTGTCATCTAATTCTACCCTAATATTATTTTCTTTTAGTTGTTTTTCCACTTGTTTTGCAAATTTTATATTTTTATCTGATACTGTAATTATTTTTACTTGTGTTGGTGATAACCATAATGGGAATTTTCCTGCAAAGTGTTCTATTAGAATTCCTAGGAATCTTTCTAGAGTTCCATATATAGTTCTATGCAGCATTACAATTCTATGTTTTTTATTGTCTCTTCCTTCATAAGCCAGGTTAAATTTTTCAGGCATTGAGAAATCTAATTGTATAGTTGCACACTGCCATTTTCTACCTAAAGCATCTTTAATATGGAAATCTATTTTTGGCCCGTAAAATGCCCCATCTCCCTGGTTTACTATATATTTTATTTTTTTAGCTTTAAGAGCCATTTGTAAAGAGCCTTCTGCCAGTTTCCACATTTTTGCAGAACCCATTGCATCTTTTGGTTTTGTGGATAGTTCTATTTCATATTTGAATCCAAATACTTTGTAGATTTTGTCTGTTAGATTTATTAATTCAATTATTTGGTCTTTTATCTGCTCTTTTGTGCAAAAAATATGCGCATCATCCTGCGTGAAATATCTTACTCTTAATAACCCATTTAATACTCCTGATAATTCATGTCTGTGAACTATACCAAATTCTCCTGCTTTTAATGGCAAGTCTCTATAAGAATACATTTTTGTTTTGAATATTAATATATTTCCAGGACAATTCATTGGTTTAACTGCAAAATCCTGCTTGTCTATCTTTGTGAAGTACATGTTTTTTCTATAGTGATCCCAGTGCCCTGATTTTAACCATAAAGATTTATTTAATATTATTGGAGTTTTATTTATTTCATAATTTAATTTTTTCATTTCTTCTGTCATGAATTTTACTAACTCATTTAGAATAATTGTTCCTTTGCTGTGGAAAAAAGGCATTCCAGGCGCTTCTTCATGAAATGAAAATAAATCCATTTGCTTTCCTAATTTTTTATGGTCTCTTTTTTCAGCTTCTTTTAAAAAATTTAAATATTTATTTAATTCTTTTTGACTTTGGAATGCTGTTCCATATATTCTCTGCAGCTGCTTGTTTTCTGATTCACCTTTCCAGTATGCTCCAGCTACTTTTAAAAGTTTGAAAGCTTTAATTTCTCCTGATTTTTTAATATGCGGTCCTGCACAGAGATCTAGGAAGCTTCCATTTTTGTAGAAAGTTACAGGTGCTCTAGCTTTTTTTAGATCATTGTATAATTGCTTTTTGTATGGTTCTTTTTTTAAGAAGTCCTGGATTTCTTTTGATGTTAATTTTACTTTCTTGAAATCATGATTTTGCTTTATTAATTTTCTCATCTGCTGTTCAATTTTATTTAGTTCTGCTGGTGTGAAAGGTTCTTTTCTGTCAAAATCATAATAGAAACCTGTTTCTATGGTTGGTCCTATACCTAACTTTACTTTTGGGTAGAGATTTTTAACTGCATGAGCTAAAATGTGAGCTGTTGAATGCCTTAAAGTTTCTATTTTCATATAGAATAGATTTTGGTTTTATGTATTTAAAGGTTATGTTAGAGTTTGATAATGTTTATATAAAAAAAGATGGTATAATGATTATGTGTGTTAATTTGAGTGATTGTTTGAGAGAACCAGAATCAAAAGAGGATATAGAGAAAAGATTATTAGAACTTTTTTTACCCCATATAACTGATGATAAGAGAGAGATTGATAGAAGACCTGAAAACCAATTTACTTTAGATGATTTAAAATATTGTCAATTTCAGGGTAATATGTTAGTTAGAAACCCTAAACCTTATAATCTTGAAATAGAAAGTCCTAATCCAGAATATTTTTTAGTTATAAATTTTGGTGATAGAAAATTGCTAGTTGAAAATTGGGGAGATGGTGAATGCGGACACCAAGAATTTTATTATTATGATGGTAAGGAAGTTAGATATGCTCATGAGTTATTTTTGTGTTAAGTAAAGTTTATAAAATATGGGCTGTTGAATGCCTTATAGTTTCTATTTTCATATAGAATAGATTTTGGTTTTATGTATTTAAATTTTGTGTTGGTTTTTGGTTTTTTACAGATAGCCTATCTATTCTAATACAATAATAATTAAATAGAGGCATAATTTTGTTTTATAGGATGTCAAAATTAAAAAGAACAGATTTTGATAGGACTTTTAGATTTAGGGGTTCTCGTGGAAGAGGATTAGTTAATTGTGTTGCTTGCAATAGTATTTTGGGTGAGGCAGACAGTGATAAAGAAGATTGCGGAAATAAGGGAAGAGTAAGAAGAGTAAAATTAACAAAATATTTTAGTAGGGGCTATATGTGGGGGTATGGTGCTTCTAAGTCTTTATGTGATGCTTTTATATCAAGACCTCTTCCAGATGGAATTGAAAAACCTGTTCTTCATGAAGGTCAAGCAATTCTTTTAGGTTCTCAATTTGCGGATGTATACCATGCTGATCCAGATTGTCCTTATGTTATAGAGGAATTAAGAGGAATACATACAGGAGAAGGTTCTGATAGATTAATGGGAAGACCAGAGATTAGAATAACAGATATGTCTGAGATGGTTCCTGGTGAAACTTTAAGAGATATATGTGAAATGCCTTGCTGTGAGAGTAAGTTGCCTTTCCAGATATGGAAAAGTGATTATAGGAGCAGATGGGGTATAAAACCAGATGGAACAGAACCAGAAAAATGGGTAAGAAATGGAATAGTAAAACATGAAAAGAAAGTTAAAATGTCTCTTGAAGAAGCAGTAGCTGTTTTTGATTTAAAAAGATTTAACTCTCCAGAATTTGGAAGTATACATGGGAAAATTAGTGCTGTATCAAATTATTTAGGTGAAAATTGTAATAGATTGGGTTCAAGACCCTTATCAGAAGCTGCTAATCCTGTTTGGCTTGATTCTTATTTTGATATTTTGGAAGATTCTTTAGTAGGTCCTGATACTGGCGCGGATTTATGGGTATATAGTAAGAGATTATTTGATTCTAAAAAAGGGTTAGAAAAACCTATAGGAGATTTAGAAAAAATACCTGAGGGGTTGATTCTATGTATGGATACAAATGGGGTTTTTAAAAGTGCACAATTTCATTGTGAAAGGTGTTATTGGGGGAGTTTTGGTATATATGGAATTGTAAGAGAAACAGAAGATGAGGTCCTTCTTTCCAAAGGAGTAAGTCATTTTATAGAAATTGGTGCTGTTTCTTACCAGGGTTATGAACATATGTGGGGAGAATTTGGAAGAGGATTTAATGGTTTGGCAAGTTTTCATGAAAAGTAAATTTTTTATATAAAACATTTTGAAAGTGTGTAGCCTACTGACATATGTCACTAGCAGTTTTATATTTAAAACAGGTTCT
>CBFDDQ010000039.1:0-6919 GCA_965603615.1 Candidatus Woesearchaeota archaeon | reverse complement strand
TCTCTACCTGCTCTAAATTTTTAAATCTGAAAACACTGCATCTGCTTATAATTGGATCAATTAACTTGCTTGAATAATTACAGGAAAGAATAAATCTTGTTGAACTTGTAAAATTCTCCATAGTTCTTCTCAAAGCCTGCTGAGCATCCTTAGTTAAAGAATCACACTCATCTAAAAATATAATTTTAAAAGGCACATCACCAAGAGATTTTACCTTAGCAAAATCCTTGACCTTATGTCTTATTATATCAATACCTCTTTCATCTGAAGCATTTAATTCTAAAAAATTATTTCTATAACTATCACCATACAAACTATGTGCAACAACCAAAGCTAGTGTGCTTTTACCAACCCCTGCAGGTCCAGCAAACAATAAATGAGGCATACTTCTTTGTTTAACCATAGCTTCTACTCTGCTAATTATCTCTTTCTGTCCAATTATATCAGAAAATATCTTTGGCCTATAAAGCTCAGTCCATATACTCATCTTTATTAAAAATTTTAATAACTTTATATAGATTTATATTATAAAATCACTCTATTTTAGAACCTTCTTCTATATCTTTCTCAGGTTTTAAAAGAACAATATCTTTATCTTTAACAGCAGCCAGAATCATCCCCTCACTCTTAACACCTATTAAAGTCTTAGGCTCTAAATTAACTATAAATACAAATTTCTTGCCTATTAATTCATCTTCCTTATAGCTTTCTTTTAAACCAGTAACAATCCATTTCTGAAACTCTTTAAAATCAACTTTCAAAACATATAATTTGTCAGCCTCAGGATGATCTTTTACTTCTAAAACCTTGCCAACTCTTATATCTGCATTCTTCCAGTCATTAAAACTAATTTCTCCCATATATTAACTTATTTCTCTCTTTTTTATAAAATTTTAGGTTCTGTAGAACAATCTCTTTCATAAAAAGCTTTAAATACTTACAAATACAGATAATTCATAATGTATAGCTCGAACTATTTTAGAATATACTTACAAATACAGAAATAATACTTACATATATAGATGAAAATAAGGAAAAAACAAAAGAAACAGGAAATTTTCTCCAATTCTGATAATTTAAATTACAAAGAACTTCAAAAATTACACCAAAAATTATCAAATTATCTTTCAAAATTAAATAAAGAATATTTTATTCCTTTGTCATCATTCACAACTAAATTAGCCCCATTAGAAACTGTTACAAAATTTTTAATTGAAAATCAAAATCTAACAATAAAACAAACTTCTCAAATACTAAATAGGTCTCAAAAAACAATCTGGCAGGCTTATTCATCTTCAAAGAAAAAGTATCACAAAAAATTCATAATAAAACAAGAACAATTCTCAATTCCTATTTCAATATTTTCAAATCGTAAATTATCAATTTTAGAGGCTTTAGTTTCATATCTAAAGGAAATTCAAAATCTGAAACTTTCCCAGATTGCATCTCTGCTAGATAGAGACCCAAGAACAATCTGGACTTCATATTCAAGAGCTAGAAGGAAGTATGTCAAATAAACATAACATACACAAACGAGAAGATTGGATTTCAATAGTAATAACAGTAGCATTTATACTTGGATTCCTAATATTAGCAAATTCAGGTACAATGCTAACAGGATTTATTACAGTTGAACCAGTTACTACTATAGACTTTGAAGTAAATTCAGTGATACCAACAACATCAATACTGGAAATTACATCAGGAACACAGATACAACAAATAAACTTATCAGAGTTTACAATAACACTCAAAGAATTACAAAATATACAACCAATCTTTGAAAATAATAGTTTGACAGCTTACAATATAACAAACATAACTATTGATTTAGCTAAATATAACATTGAACTTACAGACTCTGTAACTATAAGATTCATAGAAATATATAAAGAGATAACTAAAGAATTAGTAACTAAAACAATTACTAAAGAAGAAACAATTATAACAGAATTATTTACAACTACAGAAAACATTACAGAAGCTCAAGAAGAAAATATTACAACTACAGAATTTGAAACAGAAGAATTTAACTTTACAATACAAGCAATGTCAGACGATGCAGTTCCAACTGCAGATCCTGCTTCTGTACCTATAGATGGTACAACAGTTATTACTGCTCATTGGTATAGTGCTGGGGCTGCTACTAGTCCTACTCTTTGGTTGACAGAAGATACAAATCAGATTACTAATAGTGATGCAGGTGCAGACTTTTATTGTGCAGGTGGATCAGGAGATGTTAATATAATCCTTGATGAAAGTGCTACTTGTTCAGCACAAGCAGACTGTTCTGTTTATTGTAGTAGTGCGGGAAATAAAGATAATATTGATATAGAATTCACAGTCACAGCAAAAGGAAATGATGAAGGTGCAGGTACAGAGCATGTATTTAGAGCAGGAGGAGATGCTGGAACTTATACTTATGATAGTGACCCAGTAACTATTGAAGCAGGAGCAGATGAAACAGCACCTGTAGTAAACTTACAATTCCCACTAAACGAAACAGAATCAGGTTCAGCTTCTGTAAACTTCACATTCAATGCAACAGACGCCCAAAATGGTGTAGATGTTTGTACATTGTGGTTAAACAAACAAGGAACCTGGGAACTAAACTACACAGAAGTAGATATAACAGAAACAGTTAATCAAACTATAAACCTAACAATAGAAGATGATTTGAATATGCTTTGGAGAGTAGAATGTAATGATACTTCAACCAACCAAGATAATAAAGCAAATTCAACAACATACAACTTAACTATTAATATCAATGAGCCTCCTATAGTAAACATTTACTGGCCTGAAAATAATACACAAAGCCCTAGTCACTCAGCAAACTTCACTTATAATGTAACAGACTCGGATTCTGGTGCTAATGGAGAAATAATAAACTGTTCATTATTACTAGAAACAGCAGCAGGATGGGACTATAATTCATCAAATGCAACAGCAATTACAGAAGGAGTAAATGCAACAATAAACATAACCTTAGGACATGAGAATATTAACTGGACAGTACAATGTGAAGATGCAGGTGGACTAAAAGCAAATGCAACTATGGGATACTATAATTACACAGTCTATGATACAACACCTTCACCAAGTTTAGTATCTCCTGAAAATAACACTTATAACATATCACACTCAGCAAACTTCACTTATCAAGTAACAAGCCTAGATAGTGTAATCAATTGTACATTATTATTACAAACAGCAACAGGCTGGGAACCAAATGCATCAAATGCAACAGCAATAGTAGAGGGTATTGACCAATCAATAAACATAACATTAGGACATGAAAACATTAACTGGACAATACAATGTGAAAATATTTACAGTGAAAAAGCAAATGCTACAAATGGATATTTCAATTACACAGTTTATGATGCAACTCCATCAGTTACATTAGTATGGCCTGGAAATAATACATATCAACAAAGTTCAAAGACAGTAAACTTAACATATAATGTTACAAGTCCTGATTCAAGTTTAACTTGTGACTTATACATTAATTATGCATGGAACTCAACAGATACAAGTATTGAGAGAGGTGTAAACCAGACCTTTAACTTGACATTTGACAGCTACCAAAACATAAACTGGAGTGTAGGATGTAATAATACATTTGATGAATATAAAAACTCAACAATATATAATTATTCATTATTAGAACAACTAAACCAACCACCAACCATACCATCAATAAATATATCAAGCTTTTCCCCAAATACACCCACAGTAATTTTAGATGATAAAAGATCTGTCTCATTCACATTTGTAGTATCAGACCCAGATGGTACATCTAACTTAAAAGCATTTGCAAACCTAACAGGAGCAGATGACTCAGGTAATTACTATGAAAGAAACTTAACCTGTACAACAACAAATATGTGGTCAAATGAAACAGCTCAACAATATAATTGTTCATTTGATATGTGGTATTTTTATAAAACAGGTGAATGGAATGTTTCCATGAATGTAACAGACGGAGAATATTGGGCATATAATAATGGTTCAAACTTTAATTATGCATCAACAACAGGTATAACTATAACCCCAACATATACAAGTTGGTCAACTATCTACTCCGGACAATGGAATAAAACCGCAGATGATGATCCAATTACAATAAATAATACAGGAAACTATAATGTTTCTTTAAGCAAAGTAAATGTAACAGCATACAACCTAAGAGGAGAAGAAACACAAACAGAAGAAATACCAGCAGCAAACTTCACAGTGTCAATAAATACAGATGTGAATAATATAGAATGTATTGGAACAGCTATGGCAAATGCAACATCCATAGACATTACAAATTCAATGTTACCAAGAGGTAACCATTCATTAGGTATAGCTCAAGAACAATTATATATTTGCCTAGTTCATGTACCATTAAATATAGAAAACCAGGAATATTCAACTCAAAACTCATATCAGTGGAAAATAGGAATTAGTTAATTTTAAAAATTAAAACATAAACTTTATATATGAAAATTAACTTCGTAATACTAAATAGAGGTAAACTAAATGTCTAAAAAAGAAGACTTAAGCACTATATTAATTATTATAATCTTACTATCAATTATTATATTCTCACCGCAAATTACAAGTTTTTTTGAAGAAATGTCTGCAATAACAGGAATGGCAGCAGAACAAGCATATACACTTAATATAACAGTAGGAAATCAAGTACCAACCATACCTTCAGAAAATGTTTCAGCATTCTCACCAGCAACTCCAACAGTAGTTTTAAATGATAAAAGGGATGTTTCATTTACATTTGTAGCATGTGACTCAGATGGTAATTCTGATATAGATCAAGGATTTGCAAATCTAACAGGAGCAAATGACACATCTAATTATTTTGATGCTAATTTAACATGTGTGCCAACAGCATGGACCAATACATCCTGCAAACAGTTTAATTGTTCATTTAATATGTGGTACTTTTATAAAACAGGTGAATGGAATGTATCAATGAATGCAACAGACGGAACAGACTGGGCATATAATAATGGTTCAAACTTTAATTATGCATCAACAACAGGTATAGTTATTGGACCAGCATCAATATCTTGGACTGGTTTAAGTTTAGATTCTAGAAATCAAACTTCAGGAGATGACCCAATCCTAATAAACAATACAGGAAACTATAATATTTCTTTAAGCAAAGTAAATGTAACAGCATATAACTTAAGAGGAGAAGAAACACAAGCAGAAGAAATACCAGCAGCAAATATGACTGTTGATATAGAAACAACTGGTGATCCCCCATTAGAATGTGATGATAATTTTATGGTAAATGCAACATCCACAGATATAACTAACTCAATGCTGCCAAGAGGCAACCATTCTGCTAATGATGGCTCAACAGGGCAGGAGCAATTATATTTCTGTATAAATCATGTACCTCCAATTAGCATGATTTCGGCACAATCATATTCAACTCAAAACTCATATCAATGGAAAATAGGAGTATCATAAAAATGAAAAATATAATATTAATTTGTATCTTAACAATATTATTAGCCACATCTGTAAGTGCCTTTGGTGTAACATCTTTTTACTATAAAGAACACCCATTAATTTTAAATCCAGGGCAAATTAAAGATGTACAACTGTTATTACAAAATGAAAAAACAAGCCAGCCTGTAACAATACAAGCAGAACTTAATTCAGATATAGCACAAATAACAGGCAGAACTCAATGGGACCTTAAATCAGGAGAAATTGATGTTCCTATTGATGTTAAAGTAACAATACCAGAAACTGCACAAATTGGTGATGAATATTCAGTTGGTTTAAGATTCACAACAATAGCAGAACCAGGAAGTAAAATGCTTGAATTTGGAACTGAAATAACAAAATCATTCCCTATAGTTATAGGTAAAAAAATAGAAGAACCCAAAAAAACTTTATCAGATATAATTCCTTTTGAAAGTTTAGGAGGAATTGCAATATTATTAGTATTAATAGTATTAGCATTTGTATTTTACAAAAAGAAAAAGAAATAAGCCTTAAAATCACTTAATTATTATGCTTAAAACCAAAAAAACAGAGATATTATTAGTTATCTTTTTATTATTATTTATTTCAGGTTTTTTTATAATTCAAACTCCTTCTACAATCACAAAAATATTTTTAATAGATTCAAGAGCAATACAACAAAATGTAGTTTTATCTGTTACAATTACTGGTTCAGCTGAGGAGGCTATGGATTCAACAACAGGAACAGTTCAACCAACAGATACAATGATTAAACAAACAATACCAAAAATTACAGGTCTTCCAATTAATTCAAGTATTAAAATAAGAGTCTACACAAATTATACAACACCAGAAGCATTTACAGCTCCTTCTACAACACAAGTTGCAACAGTATTTAATTATATAAACATTACACTTAACACAACTCTTTTAGGAACAGCTACAATTCACTTTAATTTAACACAATCAGAAATTGGCATAACAGACCCAGATGATATTAGATTATATAAGTATAGCACTTCATGGACAGAACTAACAACAACAGTTATTGATGGAACCTCAGATCCAGCATCTTTTAGCGCAGAAACAGATTCATTCTCTCCATTTTTAATAGGTAAAAAAGCAGCAGGCTTGCCTTCTGTAACAACACCATTAGGTGGAGCCCCATCAAGAGGTGGTTTAAAATTAGGATTAGAGCAACCAGTTCCTAGACCAAAACCAGCAATAATAAAACCAGGAAAATCATTAATTGAAAAAATAATTAAACTGCCAGCACACCTTATTAAATATCAAATAAAATACAAAATAATTTATATAATAGCAATTGCACTTATATTATTAGTCATATCATTAGAAATTATATATCATTATTTATTAAAGAAAAAATGAAACAAGAAATAATTTATCAACTAATCAATAATTCAGTTAA
>CBFDDQ010000038.1:0-7233 GCA_965603615.1 Candidatus Woesearchaeota archaeon | reverse complement strand
TCACGGAATAGAAGCAGCCAACCCCCCCATTAAACTCACATTAGTCCAATCTATATGATTTGGATTAATTTTTCCTTCTTTAACTGCAATATCCCATAATTTTGTTCCAGGAAAAGGAGTAGCAATAGAAAATCTTACTTGATCTAATGGTAGACTATATGCAAATTTGATTGTTTGTAAACTTTCTTCTTTTGTTTCTGTAGGCAATCCTAATATAAAAGAAGCTCTTGAATTTATTCCTGCTTTTTTTACTAATTTTACATTATTTACTACTTGTTGGAGTGTTATTCCTTTGTTAATAAGATTAAGTAATCTTTGATTACCAGATTCTAACCCTAAAGAAAGAATAGAACAGCCTGCTTTTTTCATTATTTTTAATACTTCTTCATCTAAACAATCTACTCTTGCTTGGGCCCACCACTTAAATTTTTTAGGATAACCTCTTTTAATAAATTCCTCACACAATCTTATTGTTTGTTGTTTATTTACTACAAAATTATCATCCATGATTACCAATTGATCAATATCATAATTTTTAATATAATATTCAATTTCTTCAACCACACTTTTTACTGATCTGGCTCTATATTTTCTTTTAGTTAATACTTTATTGGCACAAAAAATACAACTATAAGGACATCCTCGTGAAGTTAGTAATATACCCAATCTTGTTCCTGTTTTAATATCCGGACTTGTTTTATATTTTTCAATAGGGACTAAATCTAATGCGGGCATAGGATAGTTGTCAAGATTATAATTTATTGGTCTTTCTGGATTATGTATTGTTTCTCCTAATTTACTTTTATAAGAAATACCTTTAATTTTTTTTAATGATTTATTATTACAAATTTCTAAAAATGTTTCTTCTCCTTCCCCTTTAACAATTAAATCTACATTTTCTGAATTTAAAATATCTTGAGGGCGTATACTTGCATGAACACCCCCTACAATAACTTTAATTTTTTGGTCAATTTTTTTAATATCTTCTGCAATTTTTAAAGTACTATACACTAAAGCAGATTGGCATGTAATTCCTACTATATCAGGCTTAAATTTTTTTAAAAAATCTTGAAAGTTTTCCTCTTCAACTTGAAAATCATAAATTTTTATATTTAATGAAGGGTTGCATTTTCTTATATATGAAGCAATATATAAAAGCCCTATTGGTGGGAATACAAATCCCACTTTTCCTAATTTTCCCATATACCTTTCTATATTATAAGGAGGATTAATTAATAGAATATTCATTTTTCATCTCCTTTTTATTGAATTTACTTTTTATTAATGCTAAAGCCCCATTAATATAATCTTTTAACATCACTAAAGATCTTATGCTCAATATTAATCTTATAATGACTTTTGGTCTAAAATAAAATTCACGCATAGCTTTTTTTTGCAGTTCTTTTAATTCTTCTTGATTTCTACCCTTTGGTATATAAACTAAATCTCTTGATGTCCAGCCAGCCCAAGTGTGATAATCTTCCCAATTTAAAGATTTTAATGTTCCATTATTTTTAGCTAACTCATATAACCCAGTTCCTGGGTATGGGACTGTAATAGTAAGTTGTATCATATGAGGATTTAATTGTTTAGCAAAGTTAATTGTTTGTAAACTTTCTTCTTTTGTTTCTGTAGGCAACCCAATCATAAAGAAAGCTTTTGTTTCTATTCCTGCAGATTTTGTCCATTTTATAGCATCTTTTGCTTGTTCTAAAGTAATATCTTTTTTAATAAGGTCTATTAATCTTTGAGATCCAGACTCTATACCATAATGAATACTCCAACATCCTGCTTTTTTCATTAATTTTAATAGATTATAATCCACTAAATTTACTCTAGTCATACAGGTCCATCTAATTTTTTTATTTAATTTCTCTTCAATTATTTTATTACATAACCGATACACAAAATCTCTTTTAATTGTAAAAGTATCATCTCTGAAAATAATTTCTTTTGCTTTATATTTTTTAATTAATATTTTCATTTCTTCAATTATCCTATCAATTGAATGGTACCTATACACTCTTCCAGAAATTTTAGAACAATATATACATCTAAATGGGCAGCCTCTTGAGGTTAACATTGTGTAACTTGGAAGTTTTCTATAATAAGTTGGAGCCGGTTTATAGAGATGCATAGGGAGTAAAGATCTTGCAGGCATGGATAAATTATCTATATTATCTTCTAATTCTCTTGGTTTTGTAACTACAATCTTATTTTTATTTCTAAAAACAATCCCTTTTATTTTATTTAATGATTTTTTATTTTGTAAAGCATCCATAACATCTACTATAGTCTTTTCACCTTCACCAATAACACCAACATCAATTTCTTTAGTTTCTTTAAGTGTTTCAATTGGCCTAATTGTAAGGTGTACCCCCCCAACAATAATTTTTATATTTTTATTTAATTTTTTGATTAATTGTATTACTTTTTTTACTGTTGCATAACTTGGAGTCAGAATGGTAATTCCCACCACATCATAATTATTATTTAAGATTATTTTTTTTATATCTTCCAAACCATAGTGTATTGCTGCACAATCTACTAGATCTACTTGATAATTTGATTTTAATAAAGCCCCTGCTAGATAAGCTAAACCCAATGGTTCTGTAGTTGGTCCAACCTTCCCTAAATCTTTACCATATCTATCTGATGAGTGTAGAGGAGGGCTGATTAGTAGTATTTTCATTTTATGAGGGCTGTGTAAGATATTTATAAAGATTCTGGTAAAGCTTAAATATTAGCTATTATAAGCAAATTACGATGAAGGGTATATATAAAAAACTGATTTTAGTATTTGTAATATTGTGTATTCTAAAGATTGCAATTTCATTTTTAATACCCTCTCCTACTATGTTTGATGATGAAATGTTTTATTCAGATATGGCTAAAAGTTTTAATAAAGATTTTAGTTTTAAAATTTATGAGTCTGATATTTACTCACCTCAATATAATACGTATGGTGAATCACATGCTTATGGTCCTTTATATCCCATTATTTTATCAATAGCTTATGTTTTTAAGAACATGAGAATAGTTTATAATATCTTTAAAATTATAGGAATTATATTATCTTCACTTATAATTTTTCCTGCGTGGTTATTAGCAAAAGAGTTTTTAAGTTCAAGAAAAGCATATTTGGTTGCTATTTTGTGTGGGATATGGCCTGGCAGTTTTATATTTTCTTTTTTTGCTATGCCTGAAAATTTATTTTATGTTCTTGTTTTATTTACACTATATTTTGCATATAAATCATTTGTAGAAAAGAATATGAAATGGGATTATTTAACCGGTATATTCTTAGGATTGTCATATTTAACAAAGAGTCTTGGTGTTGTTTTAGTAGTTAGTATTTTTTTATTTTCTTTGGGTTATATATTATTTAAAAAAGATTTCTCACAAATAAAAAGAAAAATAATTTTATATATAATCTCTTTATTAGTTGTTCTTCCATGGTTAATAAGAAATGGTAAACTTTTCGGATGGAGTTTATCTGGGATAACAGGATATATACCTGCATTTGAGAGTATAGGTTCAGGGTTTAGTTTAAGTGTTATGTTATATTGGACTATAATTTATTTAGCATATTTAATTCTAGCAACTGGTGTTATTATATTTGTATTAAATTTAATAAGTTTCAAAAATAAAGATGAAAAGTTAAGAATATTTTCTATACTTATATGGTTAAGTATAATTGGTTTTATAATTTTTTCTGCTATAATTAGTATTGGTAGCGCCGGGTATCAAAATTCTAATTCAAATACATGGTTGATAGGTAAACCACTAGGAAGATTTGTAGAAATATGTATTCCTTTAATGTTAATTCTTGGTTTTTCAAGTATAAAATTAAAAGAATATTTTTATAAAAATAGGATAAAATATATTTTGATTTGTTCAGCTTTAATTATTTCTGCATTTAATTTGTTTGCTTTCAAACTATTTCCTGTAAATAATATTTCATTGAGTTATGTAGGTTTTGTTAATTTAGGAATTAAATATTTGACAAACAATTTAAGAATTTTAATTATGACTATTATATTTTGTTTATTGCCTTTTTATTTATTGTTAATTAAATATTTAAATTTTAAGAGATTATTTTATTTAGTTGGTTTATTTTTTGTTATGATAAATATCATTGGTTTTAGTATGGTTTATTATAATTCTAATTATAGATGGAATACTTTAGACCAGATGCAATTAGGTTTGTGGTTTAATGATAATATAGGTTCAACAAACTCTAAAATATTACTTGATAAAGAATATGATTTTAGTATAAGTATCTATGAAAAAGATATGTCTGATAGTTTAGAAATGGTTGACAGATCAATAAGAGTTATGCTATTTTGGATGAGTAATCATGCAGAAATTGATAGTCTTGATAAAGCGGAAAATTATGATTATATTGTAACCAAAAAAGACTTAAATTATGAATTAGTTAAACAAATTGGAGATTTTAAGTTATATAAAAAATGAAGAATGTTGTTATAACAATACCGGCGTATAATGAAGAAAGAACAATTGATAGAGTTATAAAAGGTATAAAATTAGTTATGGATAAAACAAATTACAAATATAAAATACTTGTTGTTGATGATGGTAGCAAGGATAGAACTAGAGTATCAGCTGAAAGTGAAGGTGCTATTGTTATTTCACATTTAAGAAATATGGGTTTAGCAAAGACTTTTGAAACTGAGATGCAAGAATGTTTGAAATTAAATGCTGATATTATTGTACATACTGATGCTGACGGACAGTATCCTTCATATTTTATTCCTCAATTATTAAATAAAATAGAAGAAGGTTATGACCTTGTTTTAGGTAGCAGATTTGGTCAAGGGCAGTATAGTGGATCATTAATGAAAAGGTGTGGTAATAAATTATTTGCCAAGGTATTTTCTAGACTTCTTAAAATGAAAATTAAAGATACAACTACAGGATTTAGAGCATTTACCCAAGAAGTTGCAAGACTCCCTTTGATAAATAGTTTTACTTATACCCAAGAACAATTAATAAGAGCTGGAAAATCAAATATGAAAATTGGTGAAGTTCCAATTAAAACAAGGGCAACAAGAGAGAGTAAATTATTTAAAAACCCTCTTGACTATGCTATAAAAGCTTGGGTTAATATATTTAGAATCTATAGAGATTTTGAACCTTTGAAATTTTTTGGAAGAGGTGGAATTTTATTTATATTTGTTAGTTTTTTAATTGGGAGTTATTTATCTTTGCAATATTTTTTAAGTGGATTTGCTAATAATTGGTGGGACACAAGAGTCCCAAGTTTGATTTTGTTAGCTTTATTTTTTATTGGAGGTGTACAACTAATATTTTTTGGCTTTTTAGCTGATATGTTAAAAAAATAAAAATGTCTGAAGATATAATTGGTGGGAATTTGTATGATAAAACAAAAAGTAAAAATCCTTTAATTAGATACATAAATAAAAAATTATATAAGGATGTTACTAAATTTTTACTGCCATTATCTAATAAAACAATTTTAGATGTTGGTTGTGGTGAAGGATATTTTATTAATTATTTAAATATGCAAAATTTATTTAATGTTAATATTGAAGGTAGTGATATATCAAAAGAAATTTTAATAACAGCTGAGAGGAATAATCCAAATATAACTTTTAAAAAAGCTTCTATTTATAATTTAGATTATATGGATAACTCCTTTGATTGTGTTATTGCTATGGAAGTATTGGAACATTTATATAATCCTGAACTTGCAATAGAAGAATTAAAAAAAATTTCAAAAAAGAGTGTTATAATCACAGTTCCTAGAGAACCACTTTTTAGGTGTGCAAATATATTGAGATTAAAATATCTAAAAAGTTTAGGAAATACTCCAGGTCATATTAACCATTGGACAAAAAAATCTTTTAAACAATTTTTAAATAAGTTTTTTGAGAATGTATCTATAAAAACCAGCAATGTATGGTTAATTGGAATATGTGAATAGATTATTATTCATTTTTCTTTTCAAGATATTTTTTGAATATATAATATTCTAATGGTAAATGGAAAAATTTCAATCTCCATCTAATTGATGCTAAATTGTGAAGTATAAAGTTTGCAAAACTAAAAATATATCTATGTTTTTGTCTTTTAACACGGTCTTTGTATAGATTACTTTTGAATGCAAATATATATCTATTTAATAATTCTGAAAAATCTGCTTGTTTTTTAGTTACCCAAGGAGTTTGTTTTATATTAAAATCAAAATTAGCCCATTCTTTTAGTGATTGTGGTGGTTTAAATCCTTTTTTAATACTTAATTCAAATAGATTAGTTCCTGGATAGGGGGTATATAAGAAGAATAAAAATACATTATTTTTATTAATTTTATATATATTATTTATAATCTTATATAATTCTTTAAATTCTTTTTTAAATGGTATATCTGATGGAAAACCAATAACAAAAGAAAAATAACCTATGATGTTATATTTTTTACATAATTTTGCTAATTCTATTGTTTTTTCAACTGTTGTGTCTTTATCTATTAGGTCTAATATTTCTTGTGTTCCAGATTCTGCACCTATTAGTAAGTTTGTTAATCCTGATTTTGACATTAACTCCCATGTTTCTTCATTATAAGCTGTTAATTCGTCTGTTCTTCCATTTGCCAAACCCCATTTTATGTTTAAATTTTTTTCAATTAAACCTTTGCAAAATTTTTTAACCCTATTTTGATCTACAAAAAAATTTGAATCTTGAATTTGTATAAAATTTATATTATAATTTTTAACAAAAAATTCTACTTCTTCTAAAATTCTTTCTGCTGGTAATGCTGTCCACTTTCTATTATAATTTGTTACACAGAAACCACATCTATATGGGCAACCATAACTTGTTATTATATTTACTATTCTTGAACCATATTGATTTTCTTTTATATAATCATTAATATTTATTAAATGATATGGAAGTTTTGGAAATTCTGATATTTGTTTAAATGGTCTTTGTTGTGTAAAAATCAATTCATTATTTTTTTTGTAACCAACTCCTTTAATATTTTTTAGATCTTTTTTATCTCTTAATGCTTTAACTACTTCTTCAAATGTTTCTTGCCCTTGACCTATACAAACTATATCTATATCTTTGTGTTTTAAAGTTTGTTCTGGTAAGATTGTTGGATGTGTACCACCTAAAATAATTGGTATATCCGGATTTTGCTGTTTTACTTTTTCTTCGTGTTATACCATATTCTTCCAATTTATTGAT
>CBFDDQ010000037.1:0-7583 GCA_965603615.1 Candidatus Woesearchaeota archaeon | reverse complement strand
GAGAATGTTAATCTTTTAATTAAGAAATTTAAAAAACATCTTAAAGCAGAGTAACCAAAGAATTTCCTTTCTTCTCATCAAATGGTATAATTATTATACTAGTTTTATTAATAGGTTATTATGTTTTTATAGATTATTCTAAAAAATCTAAAAAGAAAAAATAATTTTAATTATTTACTAATTTCTTTCCAGTAATTTTTAAGGATTTTTAAATTAATTCCATGGCCTTCATGATGTTTTATAATTTTCAAATTTTTAACTATCTTTTTCATATTTTTTGAATGTTCAATTGAAACTGTTTTATCAGCAGGGTCATTTAATACAAGTATTGGAATTTTTATTCGTTCAGCATAAAAAGAAGGGCTTGTTTCTTTAAACTTTAATATTGCATTGACTAAATTATCAAACTTAATTCTATAAAGATTTGTATATGCTCTTTTTACAAATGGGACTAAATGACTTAAATCTTGTTCATTTCCAAATTTATTATGTATTTTGAAATCCCAAACAGGAGAAAACAGAACCAATTTATCAAAACTTTTTTCTATAGCCGCCAAACCACAAGAAATTGCTCCGCTAAAACTCTGACCAAAAAGCACTAGTTTATTTATTTTAAAATGAATTTCATTTAAATCCCATAGATTTGTTATTTTTTCCTTTTTTAGTTCAGTTATAAAACTTTTTAATTCTTTTACAATATTTTCTTTTAAAAAAAACCCTTTGCTTTGGAAAGAACCTTTAAATCTTGGAAAGAAAACATTATATCCTTTTTTGTAGAGAAATTTCATTTCAGAATCAAGCTTATTTGAACTGGGAAAACCAGGGAGTAAAATTATTGTATTTGCAATTTTATCTTGAACTATAAATTCACAAAAAATATCCTTATAATATGCTTTTAATATTCTTTCAACCATTAAAAGAATATATGATTTAAGTATTTAAAAATATTTCCAAACTCTCTCTTTGATACATTTTCCATATATTTTTTGATAGATTTAAAGTTTCAATCTAAAAATTTAGATAAGTTCTTTCCTAAGTATTTTTTATTTTGTGCAAACATTTTATTATTATCAAATTCTGGAGGAAAATTTCCGAAAATTCCATAAATATCTCTTTTTAGAATTAAATTTTTAATTGTTCTTTCTATTTTAAACTTAAAGTTTTCCTTTTTTTGGTAGTTAATAATTTCTTTAGATATTATTAATGGATGTTGTATAATAAAATCAGTTCCACTAATCAATTTTAATTTTTTATCCTTACTTATAAAAACATTCTCGTTTGATATTTTTTTATCATATAAAGTAACTATCCAAGAATTGGTTTCTTTTTGTTTTTCTTTCATTGATAGGATGTGTGATGGTTCTACAGGATGATTTCCTGTAATAAAAAGAAACCAATCATCAAGATATTTTTCTGCATGTTTTATTCCTTCCCTAAATCTTTTTGGAGGGTTTGGAATTAGTATATAATCTTTAAAATAATTTTTTACTAATCCACAAATTTTGTCTTTATTTTTTCCATTACAAATAAGAATCGTTTTTGTTATTCCAAACTTTTTTAGAGAGTTAAATAAATATTCAATTATGCTTTTATTTTTATATTTAATTAAAGATTTATCAATATTTTCAAATCGTGATGCCTTCCCCCCACACATAATTAAAGCAGTTTTAATCATTTCATATCTCCTTTTATCAATTTAACTGTTTCTGGAACAAATGGTTCACACATTTTAACTAGAGACATATATCTTGAAGCAAGGTTCGATCTAGAGGATTCCCCCCATCTTCCAGAATCTCTTCTTGAATTTATTTCTCTGCTAATTTCTCTTAGATTTCTTTCAATTCTAACCAAAACTTTTTGATAATTTAATGAATCCATTTGTTTTTTATAATATTCATAATTAAATTCATCATTATTAAAACTTCCTTTAAGAGGTTTTCTTAAATTAACCAAGAGATAAACAAAATTTCTGGCACCTTCCCAATTTGATTTTGAAAGTTCTAATTTTTGCTTCTTTTTTGAATAAGCAGATAAAACTGCATGTCGAATCATATCCCCATGATAATTATCTTTTACCAATTCATCAAGATTCCATGATTCAACTCCCCCTTCAGGGATTATTTTTGGCCAAATTATCAATTCATTCATTCCTGGATCTCCATATAAAACAATATGAGATAAAAATCTTAAGAATATATATTTTGACAAAACTCCATTTGAACCAGCCATAGTAAATAAGGAATCTTTATATTTGTGATTCCACATATTAGATAAAACAAATAGAGGACCTATATTATCTCCACCTATAGGGTTTTTAGGAGAATATCTTGTTGATTTAGTTATTGGAATTAAATCCATATTTCTTTCAATAAGTCTTTCTAATTCTAATTGGATTCTAGTAGGATGAAAAGTTATTTTATCTAAATAAGATTTTAAATTAAAATCTTTACTTATCTTAGGGCAATCTAAAAAGAGGGTATTTCCTTCCTTATAGACATAACCTTTTTTATAAAGTTTAATAAGATCTCTTGTCACTCCTTCAACTATAACTTGTTCATTATCAACTAAAATATCCAAGGAGGATAAATTTAATTTTAGTCTATTTTTATCTTGTTTAATTATCTCTAAATTTCTTTTATTCAAAATATTATATAATTCTGAATCTGAAGTTTCTTCTGAGACCATTTTGTCTCCTCTTTTTCCGTAAAAGTTATAAGATCTCCCAGGAAAAATAACCTTTTCATTCTTAAATTCTCTTTTATATCTCACAATTGTATCAAGTAAACTAAGAAAAAATGCATGTCCAATATGTGTTGTAGGGTTTGTATAAATTCCAATAGGCGGATTTGCAATTATTCTTTGTTTCATAGATATGTAATATAAAACCAATATAAAAATGTTTCTCTTGTTGCCACTATATAATAGTATTTATATAAAGAAATAAAATTATTAATTTATTTCTTCATCATTTTCTATTTTTCTGTTCTTTCTATCATCAATAACAAATACAGAACCTTTTCCTTTCACTATTATTTTATTGTTTTCTACATATAAACCGCAACCTTCTGGGAGAGATATTGTTTTTAAATCAAATTTATCTTTCAATTCTTTCAATTTTTTATTATCTCTTTTAGTATAATGACATTGTATGGCATAATCCACAATTAAATTTAAACCAGATAAATCTTTAAGTTTTACAATATTTCTATCTACATCTCCTCCAAAACCAGCTGTTTTAATACTTTTACCTAAAATTATAGCACCTGCACTTCCACCATAAATTAAACCATTATTTTTAATAAATTGTTTTAAAGGATTAATAAAGTTCATTTTTCTAAAATCATTTAATAAACTAAAAGTATTTCCTCCTCCAATATAAATTGCCCCAAAATTTTGTAAATCCTTATATTTTATATTTTTTAAATTAGTCCACATTTCTATACCATCAAATCCTAAAGGATTTAAACAAGATTTTATCCAATTTAAACATTCTTTAAAAGTATATTTTCCTCTCATTGCTATTGGAATATATAATATTTTTTTATTTTTAGGTAAAATACTAACAAAAAATTTATCTAATTCTTTTGTTTGTTTCGCATCTCCCCCACCAGATAAAACTAATCTCATATTTAATAATATTATAACACAAAGATTATAAATATATAGTTCCTTTAAAAAGTACACATTTACAGGTGTAAGGGGGTTAAAAATGGCAAAATCAAATGAGGAAATAAAACAAACAGTAGAAAAAGCAAGAGAAATAATAAAAGAAATATACAAAGATGATGAAAGATTAAAACAACCAAATCCTGCCAGTGATTCAGGTATAGCAAGAGAAACAGATATAGTATTTAAAGAAGTATTAAGATATTTATTAAATAATTAGGAAATTAAAAATGCTTATGGATTAAACCAAATACTACTAGAAGAAAAATTAATTCTTTAACTTAAACAACACAATCAAAAACTCCTAATATACTCTACAACCATATCTCCGATTGTAAACCCAGTTAAGTATTCTAAAATTGTACTAGTCAAAAAACCAAAACCAGTAAATTTTTCAATAGAGAATAATACTAAAAGAGTTATAATTCTTAAAATAAAAACTATTATATATGTCATTTTGAACAAAGGAGGGTAATAAACAACTATAAGAATTACAGGGAGTGTAATAAAAATTGGCACCACAAAAAACCCAACCAAAAATCCTATTATTCCTTTTATCAAACCCATATTTAGATTATATAAAGATAGTCATAAATTTAAAATAAGCATATTATCCAATATATATTTTACAATATAGAAATCTATTTATAAACAATACCACTTTAAAGTTACAAATATGTTAGACGAGGAAACAAAACTAAATTATAAAAGACTTTTTGCAGTAATTGCACTAGGTATTATAGGCACATTTAGTTTATACAAACTATCCTGTTCTAGAGAAGAAAAACCTGAAAAAGAATCTTATTCAACATTGGTTAATAGGGTATTTGAAGAATTACCAAATAATAAAGAATTTATTGATTCTTTTATTCAAAAAAGTATTGATACTGCTTATGAACAAAAAACAATATTGCATCCAGACACATATAGGAGAATGTTTAAGCTTGTGAGGAATAAAATGGCTGAAATACCAGAATTAAGTGATTATTTGCCTAAAGAAGCTATAAATTACCAATTAGAAAAAAATAAACCTGATATTAGGGATTATCTTTTAAGAGGTGAAAAATGAATAATAAAGGATTTATATTAGAAGCTATAATAAGAAACACAGTTCCTTATTTAACAGTTTTTGCAATTGGTTTTGGGTGTGGTTATTTATATGCAAATTATTACCAATCTCCCAAACAAATACCAGAAGATCATTCCAAAACTCCTGGTTATACAAATCCTTATAAAAATTATGTTAATAGGGAAGAAGATGAACAATTAAGAAGAATATTAGGAGGGGAATCTAAAAAATTTTAAAATGAATGAAAGATATAAAAGAATATTTGAAAGTTTAAAAAAAGAACCAATAAAAAAAGATAGTAAAACTCGCCGCCAAAGAATACTTGAAAGTTTAAAAAAAGAATCTTCTCCACCAGAAAAAGTAATAACAGACCCAAATGTTCCATCAAAACAAGAAGTAAAAAGTGAACTAGCTGTTAGACAAAAACAACTTCTGCCTTCATATCAAGATACTTCTATTCTTAAAGAAGGTTATAAAGGTATACAAAAGGTTGAAAGAGATATAATGAAAACTCAAGGAAAATTTGACATGCTCCTAAAAGCAAAAAATTCTCCTGCGTTAGATATGTATATAAAAGTAAAAGATAAATTATCTAAACTGTTTTCTGGGAAAGAAAGTAAGTCAATAGAGGATCTATTTGAAACCCAATTAACCAATATAAATGAATTTAATAATAGATTAGAAGTTGTTTTAAGAGCTTCTGAAGGATCACTCTCTGGATTCCAAAATGTAAGAGATATAGAATCTTTAGCAATAAGAGAGGACTATGAAAGAAAAGCACAATTAGAAAAAGAACTGCCAAAAATACAGCAGGAATTAGCTAGTGAGCAGGAAATGTTCAGGCAATTACCTTATGATTCAGGTAAATATCTAGGGCAGCAGATGAAAATAAGAAATCTTGAAAGAGAACTTATAAGACTAAACACAAGATCAAGAATAATTACTGGCTCGCAGGTCCATAAAGATTCAAGCAAAGTATATTATACTGGTATAGAACAATTATTAAGTGCTTCTGTAGAAACAGCAGGATTAGTATTAAACCAGTCAAGACTTGTGCATTCTACTCTAAAAAATGCTTATCCGGCTGTAAAAACAACAATATATTTATGGGAAGCTATAGGAAAAGCAGAAAGATCTTTAAGAGGTTTAAAAGTTCATACAGAAGAAATGCATAGGCGTTTATCTGAGGGAGTATCAAAAATGATGGAAATTATGGATGCTGAATCTCCTGGAAATCTTTTATTAGATAGTAATGAAGGCATTAGATATTTATTAGATGGTCTTGAAAGAACACCTGATGAGCCTGAAAAAGGTTATAGTGTAATTGATGATATTAGGGGATAAAAATGGAAGAATTTGTATATGTTCAATTTAGGAACAGGAACGATAGATTTTTAGATTATTTTGAAGAATCCCAACAAAGAGCACTTCAAAAGAAAGTGAATATAAAAGAATACTTACCAAAATCTTTCTCTTCATTAGTAGAATATATGATAAATCCTAATGCAGATGATTTTAATGAAGAATATACACAAGAACAAAGAGAAGATGCTGAAGAATTAGAAAATAACCTCAAAATGCATAGATCAATAGATCCAATAAGAGGTAATATAGGAATATCATTAATCTTTCAAGCAAGAACAAAAGACGATAACCAAAAAGAAATAATGCTTGAAGATAGATTACAAGATCATGCAGAAGATATAGTTTTAACAAGAAAAATTGAAGATGATTCAGGTATAATTGAATATAAATTTATTAATATTATTTATGATGTAATACATTCTGATTAAAGTTATTAAATATGTTACTATTAACTAAAAGTAACAGATAGAAAGCTTTATAAATAACTAAATTTCTAATAAATATTAAAATGGCAAAAAGACAAAAAATTGAACAAGCAAGAAGAAATAGAGAAAGTGATAAAGCAATATTTGAACATATGGATAGGAGTATCTTAGACACCAAAAGATGGAATGAAGATTTACAAGAATTCAAAGCAATATATGGACAAAATGAAACTAGAGAAAAAGTAATTAGATGGAGAGCCTCCTCCTATTATGATGGTAAACGTCACCCAATAGCAGATTGGATTTATGGTAAAGAAATAAGAGTTTTTAGAATGCCAGATGTTAGTAAGAGAGTAGTTCCATATGTTACAAACGGAATTGAAGATTTAATACAACAAATTGGTTTAGATTTTAATGTAAATTATTTTGGATCTCATCCTTCAGCAGTAGAACAAGTTAGAGAGGCGACTAGATTAGATGGAAAACTTGACACAAATAAATTATTTAAACTAGCTGAGAATGAACATTGGAGAAAACCAGAATATGGAGGTAGTCCCCATGCTGATGTTTTTATTACTAGTTATTCTTTTAAACCTCATTTTGGATGTGCAAACTATAACAAAGGTGCTATGATTTTAGGTTTACCAAAGAATACAGACCTTTCATTTATAAGAAGGCTTGCAAAACATGAGACAGGTGCTCACTTACTTAGATATGCTGGAAGCCATCATGATCAATGGAAAGAATGTAGAGACCCAAATTGGGGTTATAAACCAGTTCCAGATTGTAATACACTCTGGCAAGCTACTACAAGTTTCACTTGTAAAAGATGTGCTGATGCAATATATTATTTTTGGAAAGGAATAGAAGATAAGACAGGAAAAAGATTTTTTAAAAAAGGTAAATAAAAATGACAACTAACCTCAGACAAAGGACACCTGAACAAGCAAGAAGAAGGAGAGAAAGAGAAAAAGCAATATTTGAACACATGAAAAAATCATCATTCCAATCAAAACAAGAAAAACCTATACCAACAGATCTAGATGTTCCAACAAAAA
>CBFDDQ010000036.1:0-7662 GCA_965603615.1 Candidatus Woesearchaeota archaeon | reverse complement strand
CTTTTGCCATATTAAATTTAAAGAAATAAAGGCTTTATAAAGTTTGTCTTCAACAAAATCAAAGATTTTGCAAAACTAATAACTACCTGTCATATATTTTGAATAATCAACAGAAGCTGATAACTTATATTTACCAGAACAACTAGACAAACTGTAAAGTCCATCTGTTCTTGTTTTATATTCAAACATTTTACTCTTTCCCAACCAGGCCAGGAACTTCAAATCTAAACATTGCCATATAATTCTCAATAAGACCTCTTACTCTTTCAGTATTAACACTCTCACCAGGATTTCTATAAACATCTTGAAGAACCTTACTAAAAATAGGTTTGTATCTTTCATCACTCATGTCATTAAATAACTTTTTTAATCTTGTAGAATCAGCTGGATATCTATGCATTTCATCTACTTCTCTACCTAATCTTCTTCCTATGTTAGCAATTTTAACAACATCATCTAAAGAAAAAGTTAGTGTTTTTCGTGAAGGATTAAATAAAGACATATCATCAATAAATTCTCTCATACTTCCATAATCTTTATCCATCTTTCTCACTTAGTCTTTTACTCTTTCTTAACCAAATCAATACACATACCAGCTGCCACAGTAGAACCAGCATCTCTAATTGCAAACCTTGACATTTTAGGTATATCAGAATTCTTCTCAATTACCATTGGTTTTGAAGGAACAACTTTAACAATAGCTGCATCTCCATTCTTAATAAAATCAGGATTTTCAGCTACTACCTCGCCTGAAGCAGGATCTATTTTTTTCTCAATCTTTTCAATCTTGCATGCAATCTGTGCTGTATGGCAGTGGAATACTGGTGTATAACCAGCAGTTAATACAGTTGGATGATTTAATACTACAATCTGTGCAGTAAATTCCTTAACAACTGTTGGTGGATTATCAGCATGCCCCAGAACATCTCCGCGGGCAATATCTTTTTTATCTACACCTCTCAGATTAAAACCAATATTATCACCAGGTATAGCTTCCTGAACCTGCTCATGATGCATTTCTATACTTTTGCATTCTCCAGTCACACCTTTTCCTTCTCTTGCTGGTGTTATAAATACCTTGTCACCAACTTTCATTTTTCCAGTTTCAACCTTGCCAACAGGAACAATTCCAATACCAGTTATATTATAAACATCCTGCAATGGCAGTCTTAGAGGTAAATCAACTGGCTTTTCAGGCTCTGTAAATAAATCTAGTTGTTCTCTTATAGTTGGTCCAGTATACCAGCTCATCTTTTCACTTTTATCAACAACATTATCCCCTTGCAAAGCACTAGCAGGAATAAATGGAACTTCTTCTATTTTAAAACCAGCTTGTGTTAAAACTTTTGAAACATCTTCTTTTGCTGTTTTATATTTAGTTTCATCATAATTAACAGCATCCATCTTATTAACAATAACAGCCATCTGCTCAACACCTAAAGTCTTGCATAACCAAATGTGCTCTTTAGTCTGCTCCATTGCACCTTCACTAGCAGAAACAACTAAAAATGCTATATCAGCTTGTGAGCTTCCTGTAATCATGTTTTTAATGAAATCCTTGTGTCCAGGAGCATCAATTATAGTTATTTCAAACTTATCTGATATAAATTTCTTGTAAGCCAGATCTATAGTTATACCCCTTTCTCTTTCTTCTTTTAAATGATCCATAACAAATGCAAATTCAAAACCACCTTTTCCTAATTCTTCAGCTTTTTCCTTTAATTTTCTCATAGTTTGCTCATCAATAACCTTAGAATCAAATAATAATCTACCTACTGTAGTACTCTTGCCATGGTCTACATGACCTACAAACACAATATTAATGTGTGGTTTTTCTTTTGCCATATTAAAATATCCTCCATAAATATTAACTTAAAATTATTATTTTTGTTTATAAAGCTTTCGTTTTAATGAATAGCTCTTCTTCTATTCAACCATTTTTGCCTTGCACTTTCCAAAATAGAACTAATTTCTTTAGGACTTGAACGTCTACCAAGTGCTATAGTTTCCAAACTTAAACCTTTTGCTACTAATTCAATAATTTCAAATTCATCAGTATTTGTAATTCTGGACTGCTTTTCTTCAAGAGGATTATAACTTATTTTATCTGGAAATCTTCTATCCAAATCATAAGAAGTTCCTACACATCTTTGTCTTTTTAATCTATATTTTCCCATGTTATTTCTCATTAAAATTCTTAATATTCTTAGTATATAAATCTTACCTATCAAAATTATCAAAGATTATTTGTAAAAAAAAGAAAAAAAAGAAAAAAATTATTTCTTCCAAAGCCAGCCAAATAACCCTTTGCTCTGCTTTTCTTCTTCAGATAATTTTTGCAATCTAGTAAACTCTACTTCCATATTAGTTATCTGTTCCTGGAACATTGCCTTAACTTCTGAACCGCAGTCGCATTCATTCTTTAATTGCTTCATCAGCTCAATTCTCACTTTATTAGCTTTGACATTTTCCTCAATTTCTTCAGCAGCTTTTTCATCTCCGCCTGCAAAAATTCTTGCAAAAGAACTTCTTGCTCTAATACTATTTTCAGCTTCAATGGTTTTTTCAGCAGAATTATCAAACTCTCTTGCCATTTCAGATACTCTCTTGCCTACACCGCCAACTAAGTCTTCCATAGCTAACAAAGAATGAACAGCTAATCTTATCCTATTCTGGTTAGTTAAAGTTTTCTTCTCATCTCTGTCTATTCCTGCCATTTCTTGATCTAGTTCCTGTTGTCTGTTTTGAATAGCTTCTCTTAACTCACTAGCTGTTTGTGCTCTCTCTCCTGTTACTGTTAAATCACCTTCTGCATTTCTTGTTATCTCTACTTGTTTTCCAACCTGCCCGGTTATTTCTACAGCAGAAACTACTGAGCATAAAAAAAGCAAAGCAACAAATAAACTTGATATTTTCTTCATTTTTTCCTCCTATAAATTATCATTTTATTTCTTTATGATACATACTGATTTTTAGCTCTTTTACTAATAACTCCCAAAATTGTACCGTTTTCTCTCTTATCAAGAATTTCAGTATATTTCATTTGATAAGGTAATACGAATTTATCACCATATTGATCCTCAGCTTCTATTACTAATTTTAAAAATTTTATTTTATTTCCATCAGTAAATCTTTTAGTTAATTTACCTAATAAATCATCAAGTGTATTTTCAATTTTTTTTCTTTCCATTTTTCCTCACCTAAAAATAAAATAAAAAAGAAACTTATTCAGTTTCTTCTACTTCATTCCTCCCTTTTCCTACAGATCCTTTAATTTCATCTTCAGATTCTTCTTCTGTCTCTTCTTCATCTTCAGATTCTTCTTCAGGTTCTTCCTCTTCCTCAGTCTCTTCTTCCTCTTCCTCACCATTAACTCTTGTTAATCTCAACTTTAACTTTTCAATGTTAATGTCATGAGTTTCAAGTGCTCTCCTTAACCCTTTACTCTCTGGTTTTCTTTCCACTAATTGCAATAACCTTTCTCTGCTTCTCTCAAGTCCATGTCTTACTTCACCTTCTTCTTCTGACTCTCCTAAATCTGTTTCAATTCTCTTCATATGTTTTTCCATGTTAACTCTTGCCTTTTCAACAAACTTTTCCATTTGCTGAACCTTATGTTCATACTTCTTTGACATCTCTTCCATTTCTGTTTGTCTCTCTCTTATTTTTTCTAGTCTATATTCAGCCTTCTCTGCTTTTCTTGTAAACATATACCTAAACCTTTCACCTATCAAATCCAATTGATGTAAAATCGGGCTGTCTGGACTTACTGTATTAGGTTCCTCTTCAGTTTCTTCATCTACTTCTTCCTCTTCTTCTTCAACTACATCTGCATCATCAACAACTACATCTGTTGAATCAGTTTCCTCAGCTAAAGCAGGTACTGCACTCAATACTAATAATACCATTATCAAAATTGATAATATTTTTTTCATTTTCATTTGCCTCCCAAAATTAAATATCATACTTATACACATATATTTTGTTTATAAACATACTTTCCAATACTTTATAATAAAGCATTAAAAACCCAGTATTTACCTTTATAAAGCTTTATAGCACAAAAATTTTAAATAATCAAAGAACTTTTATAAATTCATTAAAAATGACAAAAAAACTATTATTCACACTGATATTAACTATTTTTTTACTTAATATACCACTAATCTCAGCAGCAGAAATCTATGGAGATATATACAATATAAATCTGGATTTAGCTCAAAACACAATTTTAAAGATAAACACAATCCCTGAACAAACTCATGTCTCAAAAGACGGCTCCTACACTTTCACAATTAACCCAGGGGATTATATAATATCAGCTGAATACATAAAAAATAACAAAAAATACACAATATACCATGAAATTAAAATAATAGAAGAAGGTTCATATGTTCTTGATCTTATACTATTGCCCCATAGCCCAGAACCCTATACACCAGAAGAACCACAGGGAATAAGCTACTGGTGGTATGTTGGAATAATAATTATAATTGCTATATTAATAATGGTTTTTTACATAAAAAGAAAACCTAACAAAAAACCAATAGAAGAAGATGATTTAGCAAAAAAAGTAATCAAATTTATTAAAGAAGAAGGTGGAAGAACAACACAAAAAGATATAAGAAAAAAATTCCCCATGTCAGAAGCAAAAATTTCTTTAGTTATTACAGAACTTGAGCACAAAGGAAAAGTTAAAAAAATAAAAAAAGGCAGAGGTAATATTATTATTTTAAATTAATAATGTTTGTGTATACATTATAATCCAAACCTTTTTTTAACCTCTTCTAAAGTATAAAATCTTCCAGCTTTTACATCTTCCATAGCTTCCTTTAAATCTTTTTTAGTTTGTTCACTTAACTCTTCATAATCAATTTTTATTTTATTCATACTAATAAAACCAAAAGCTTTATATATAAATTTTTCTAAATAAATACTATATACGCTCACTATTGCTTCGCAATGAGTGGGCATCTTTTTTAATATGAAAAAAGTATCTATTTTTATTGATGGAAATAACTTTTATTATGGTTTAAGAAATATATATAAAAATTCTAAAAATCTTATTGAATTTAATTTTCAAAAATTTACAGATTTTTTAGCAAATAAAAGAGAAATAATTAATATTTTTTATTATAATGCAAAATTAGATAAGTCTAAAAATCTTAACAAATATGAAAGTCAACAAAGATTTTTCAATAAAATAAAAAGAATTCCAAAATTTAATCTAATATTATGTAGATTACTAAAAAGAAAAATTAGAGGAACAAATGAATTTTATTATGTTCTTAAAGAAGATGATATCCATATGGCTGTTGATATAGTTGAAGGTGCCTGTGATAGTAAATTTGATATTGCAATACTTGTTTCTGGAGATAGAGATTTTGTTCCTGTAGTAAAAGCAGTTAAAAAAAGAAAAAAGATTGTTGAGAATATCTATTTTAAAAATAGTTCTTCAAGGAATTTAAAACAACATTGTGATAAATCAATAAAATTAACAAAAGAAATTCTAGACAAATGTTTTGATTAATTTCTCAAAATTTCTAATTTTGCTACTCTGGACTCTCCAAATCCTCATCAACTTTCAAACCTTTTCTAGTTCTAATCTGCTTTATAACTTTAGCTTGCAAATCAGTAGGAAGCTTCTCAAAACTCTGGTCAACTAAAAACTGAGCACCATGCCCTGCAGTTGCACTTCTCAAATCACTTGATAAACCAAACATCTCACCAACAGGTAATTTAGCCTTTATAGTCATATGATCTTTTTCCTGGTTCATATCTATTAACTGTCCTCTTTTATTCTGAATTAATTTAGATAAATCACCCAAATATTGGGCAGGAGCTTCAATCTGTAATACCTGAACTGGTTCAAATATCATAGCTTTTGCATCCAGCATTGCCATCTTCAAGGATTGTCTAACAGCTGGTAATACCTGTGCAGGACCTCTATGAATAGCATCCTCATGTAATTTGCAGTCCATCAGCATTACTTTCACTTTAAATCCAGGCTCACGAGCTAAAGGACCTTCTTTCATTACCTGCTCAAAAGCATCCATTACCATTTCAATAATTTCACCTATATGAACAATTCCACGAGTCTTGTCAATCAATACATTCCCCTTAAATATCTCTCTATACCTCTGAGCTTCTTTTGCATCAACACCAAGCTCTCTCAATTTCTCCCAAAAAACCTTATCTTTTTTCTTTATTCTTCTTTCTGATAAATCTCCATTTTTTATAGCCTGATAAATTCCATCTTCCAGAGGCTCAACTATAATGTAAAACTTATTATGCTTATTAGGTGATTTTCCTTCAAACTCTTGTGATTTCTTCTGAATAGCTTCACGATAAACAACAATAGGGTCTGAAGTTTTAACTTCTAAACCTTTTTCAGTCTTAATTCTGTTCTCAATAATTTCTAAATGCAGCTCACCCATACCACTCATTAAATTCTCACCAGTTTCCTCATTAATTTCAATCTTAATACTAGGATCTTCCTTAGCAACTTTTCTTAAAATCTCAATTAATTTAGGCAAGTCAGAAGGTTTTGTAGCTTCAATTGATTTAGTTATAACAGGTTCAAATATATGCCTCAATTCCTCAAATGCCTGCTCAGGCTCTAAAGTAACTGTCTCACCAGCATAACCAGAAATACCACCTAAGGCTAAAACATTTCCAGCACAAGCTTCCTGAACCTGCTCTGGCTTGACACCATTGTACATAAAAACCTGGGAAATTGTCTGATACTGCTTAGCCTGATTTAAATAAACTTTCATTCCTTCTTTTAACTCACCAGAAAATATTCTGCCCGCACTTAACTCTCTTCCAAACTTTGGGTCTATAGTAATTCTTGTAATAACAAAAGCTGGTTTTCCTTTTGGATCACAATTTAATAAGCTCTTCCCAAACTCTGACTCTTTATCTCCTTTCCATATATGAAGTATTCTATACTTTTGAGCTTCAGCAGGATTAGGCAGATGTTTAGTAACCATATCTAAAACAGCTTCAAACAAAGGAGCATTCACCCATGTCCACTCCTGTCTCTCATCATCACTCATATCGCCAGCATACAAATTATATATATCTTTGAAAGTTATATTTTTCTTTTTCATAAAAGGTATTGATAAAGCCCAGTTTTCTCTTGCAGAGCCAAACACAACAGAACCATCCATTATATTTACTTTCCATTTTTCTTTAAACTCATCACCAACATATCTGTCAATTAACCTGTTAAAATCTAAAATTATTTTTGTAAATCTTTCCTGCATCTGCTCAGGTTTTAATTTTAATTCATTAATTAATCTGTCAACCTTGTTAATAAACAAAACAGGTTTAACTTTTTCTTTCAAAGCCTGCTTTACAACTATTTCAGTTTGTGGCATTATACCTTCTACAGCACAAACCAAAACCATTGTGCCGTCTACAGCTCTCATAGCTCTTGTAACATTACCCCCAAAATCAACATGCCCTGGAGTATCAATCAAATTAATCAGATATTCCTCACCATCATAACTATGTGTCATAGAAACATTTGCAGCATCAACTGTAAGTAATCTCTCCTGCTCATCAGCATGCTGCCATGTAGCCATTCCTTTTTCTAGATCACCTGCTGCAGTTTTTGACATGTAGCCGGAAGCAGCTAGTAAATTATCAGTTAAAGCA
>CBFDDQ010000035.1:0-8041 GCA_965603615.1 Candidatus Woesearchaeota archaeon | reverse complement strand
GTTACTCTGCTTTAAGATGTTTTTTAAATTTCTTAATTAAAAGATTAACATTCTCTTTATATGGTCTTTCATTAAGTTTTATAGTTAGATGAGAATATTTTTTATACAAGGGTTTACGAAAAGTATATATCTCCTTTAAAGATTTTTTCTTTAATCCAATAATTCCTCTTTTATCAAAACTTATTTTTTCTAATCTTTTTTTAATAATATTAAAACTAACATCAATAAAAATAACTAAAGATATTTTTCTAAGGTGATTTATAGCTTTAGTTGAAAGAACACAACTTCCTCCTGGTGAAAATATTTTTTTATTGCCTCTTAAACTTAAAATTGTTTTTTCTTCAATTTTTAGAAAAGCTTTCTCACCTTGTTTGTTGATTATTTCCTGCAATTTTTTTCCTGAGGATTCAATTATTTGATCAACGTCTACAAATTTATAACCAAATTTTTTAGCAAGACCTTTTCCTAAGACACTTTTTCCGCTTCCAGCCATACCAATCAAAGTTATGTTTTTCATTGATATTTTCCTTTTCTTTTAGGTTTACTATATAATTCTTTAAACTTTTTTAAATTATCTGGAACTTCAAAAGATTCTGGAAGAAACCTGTTTATTTTTGCATTATCCAAAGTAATTTTAATGGCATTATACTTAGCATCATATTCTTCAGCAGCTGCTAAAAGGAGACTTAATCCATCTTCTATTTTTCCTTTTTTGAATCTTTCATAAGCATCTCCAAGAAATTCTCCTCTTTTATGAGCTTTTCTTTCTTTATTTGCTTCTTCAGTATCTGCCATTTTTTATAAAATAATTTACTATCATAATTATTTTAACTAAAATTATTTTTTTCTTCCTTTCTTAGTTAATTTCTTTTTATCAGTATAATTTATTAGATAGGGCCTTGTGGTAACATATCTTGATAGGTTAAATTGGGAGATTTTTAATTTATAAAGGTTGTCTTTGGATATTGTTATTACTGAGATATAGTAAACTTTATAAAGGATAGATTAATATAATTTTAAAGGTTATACAATTAAAATGGGACTTAATTTTAGAAAGAAAGAAGGATTAGTTAAGAGATGTTTAGCTCCTGCTGTATTTGCTGCTGCTGGTTTTTTAGGCTGTGGTGGTGGCGGTGGTGAAACTACTCCTGTGAATGAGGCTCCTGTTGCTGTGAATGATGTTGCTGGTGCTATAGAAAGTAATCCTGTAACAATTGATGTTTTATTAAATGATTCTGATTTAGAAGATGGAATACCTTTACTTGAAAGTGTTACTCAACCTGTAAATGGAACTACTAGTATTGTTTCTGATCAAATTGTATATACACGAACTAATTCAAATTTTTATGGTATAGATACTTTTAGTTATAGAATTATAGATTTAGATGGTGCTACTGATATTGGTAATGTAAGAGTGTGGATTAATAAAGATAATAGCAAACTTGAATATCTTGTTATTACAAAAGATTTTAGGGGTGACCCAGCTAGAAGTAATTTAAAACCTTATGCTCAAACATTAGCTGATTGGAAAAAAGAAAAAGGTGTTGGTGGTGTTTTAGTCAGAACTGTTGAAGAAATTGAGATAGATGATGGTTATAATAGTAGTGATACTCCAAATAATATTAGAGATTTTATAATTGATCAAAACCCAAAATTTGTTTGTTTGTTTGGTGATTCTATAGATAGTGATAGTGGGGACTTACTTCCTCATAGAGGTGTTAGTTGTACAAATAGTGTATATGAAGGTTTAAGTCTTGATAGAGAAGATGATTTAGCTTGTGATTGGTTTTTTGCAAATGATGATAATTGGGATTTTGATGGAGATGGATTTTATGGTGAAAGAGGTCTAACACAGGATGATCCTGGTTTAAGTTTTGAATTTAAAAGATATGTTGGAAGACTGCCTGTTGAAACTATTACTGAAGCTAGTAATGTTGTTACTAAAACTATAAATTATGAAAAGTGTAATATACAAACAGATTACATTACAAAAGGAGGGAATAATTTTTTATCTTGTGCTGAATTATTATCTTTAGATACAGATGTAGGCGGTAATTATATTGATGATAGTGCTGATGCAGAAGATTGGATTTTTACTGGTAGTGGTATAGATTTTAGTGGTTTTGGTATTAAGAAACTTTATGAAAATTATACTATTTATCCTGGTGCAGAAGAGGAAACTAGACTTAGTGTATTAGCTGCTCTAAACCAAGGGTGGGGTTTTGCAAAAATATATGGGCATGGAAATCCTCCACAAGTATTTGTTAATCTTAGTTTAGAAGATATTATTGATTCAAATGATGTTGAAAATCTATCTAATGTAAATAGACCTTTTATGGCATATCTTTTAGGTTGTGAAAATGGTCATTATAGAGATAAAAATAGTCTTGCAAAAAAAATAATTAATGGTCCTAATGGTGCTTTTTTTGTTATTAGTGCTGATGGTATTGGAATTTATACTCCTGGAACTGGTGGTGGTGGTGCATCTTGGGAAAATGATTTAGCATTTTATCAAAAATTACTTGATCCTAATAGAACTGATTACAGGGCAGGGAAAATAGTTGCAGATTTTAAAACAAAATTTGTTAATGATTTTCCATCTACAATGTATAACAATAAGAATTTTAGATGGGTTGGATTATCTACAAATGCTTTTGTTGATCCTGAAACAGATATTAAAACCGATCATCTTGGTAATATATCTGCTACACCAACTCAAATGTCTGATTATCTTGAAGTCATTGTAAAAGATGATATAGCAGATGATTTACCAAATGCAAAAGTTTGTGTGAGTCAGGGAATAAATGCTTATACTACTTTTACAGATAGTAAAGGAAAAGCTGTTTTTAATGTTACTGGTAGTGTAGATAAAATTGTTACAACTATGCATAATTATAAACCAAATATATGGACACCATAAAATTTATTTTCTTTTAGATTTCTTTTTATCAGTATAATTTACAAATAAATAATATCCAATTAGTAATGCTAAAATTACAATAATTCCTTTTGATGAGAAGAAAGGAAATTCTTTGGTTACTCTGCAAGGAACACTTACTTGTTGCGGTTCACCTGTACCATCTGTTAAAGAACAAGTACCTTCTGTATGTCTGTAACCAGATGCATCACATGCTGTCCAGTTTGCATCTTGACAATCCCATTCAATATTATTTTCATCTGTATAAATATAATGTTCTGTACAAGGGTCTGGGTCTGATAATTCATCCCATAAACAAGTTACAATTTGCAGTCCACATAAATTATTATCACAAGAATTTGAATTTGGGTAATTTGAACAAAGGCCAATATTAGCACAATCTCCACATTCGCCTGTTCCATCTTCATTATCTGAAATAATATAACAACCCTGATCTTCAATACTTACTGAACAAACTGATCCTTCATTTAAATTACAAGAACTTATATAATTATTATAAAAAGAACAATCACTTTCCTCTGTAGCAGATGAACAAATATCTGATTCAGAACAACCAGATTTATCAATAATACAATTATCACAAGTAAATGTTCCTTGTGTAAATCCTAAACCAAGATTTTTACATTGCAAGTCAGGATCATCTATCCTGTTTCCTGAATTATCCCAATAATAAGGGGGATCACATTCTTCGAGAGGGTGTAAAGCTCCTGTTTGATAACAGTAGTAAAGTGCTTTTGATTCATCAAATAAACATCCAGTTCTAGAATCCCATTTACAACATTCACCAGGACAATTAGTTGATTCATAAGTACTACAATCTAATTTACAATAACCTTCAGAATCACAAAGATAATCAGAAGGACAGTCAGCATTTTCAGTGCATATTTGATCAGAAATACAATCTAGTGATACTAGTTTTATTCCTCCTGTTGTTCTCGTTATTATACAAACACCATCCTGACATTCATAACCAGTTTGACAATGATCCATAATACCACAACGGACAGAACATTGACTATTATAACATTCTGGATGGCTTGGTGGACAATTTTCTGAACCACAACTAAAAAAGCCTCCACAACCATCACTCATAGTACCACATCTTTCTGGGACATCATCACATGTTTTTGGAATGCATTCTATGCATGCTCTATTTTCACAAGTTTCTCCTGTTGGACAAGTAAAATCTTCATATGAATAAGGTTCTCCTGTTACTGGGTCTGGTGAGGCTAGACAGTAATATTCACGAAGTATATTTGAATCTAAACATATATCATTGTAACTATACTGAAAAGCTATATTTGTATACCTAATAACAACTCCTGATATAGTTCCTGGTATATCATAAATTTTTCCATCATCAGTATCTGAACATGAATTCTGAGCATTAACAGCTAAAGAGAACAAAACTAATATTAATGGTAATAAAATTATTTTTTTATTCATAAATATGACCTCTTGTTTAATTTAATAATAATTTAAGTGTTTTTATATTTTGCTATGGCTTTACTATAATTTTTATGGATGTGTTTGTTGATGTGTTTATGGATGTGTTTATGGATGTGTTTGAAAAAAGGTTTTTTAATGTTGTCACCCCATCCAGACATCGTGGCATCACAATCTCCAAATTTGGAGGAACAACCTATGTAACCTCTAAATTTGTTATTTTTCAATTTTCCCAACACATCAAAATCTGTCCAAGAATCGTTACCTAAAACAGATCCAATCTTCGTGGCTTTTTGCGCGGCATTTCACAAGCAAAGAGTTACAACTGTAGCCCTAATATAGTTACATATGTAACCACAATATTTATATATTAATTTACTATAGTTACAAGTGTAACACAAAGGAGTTACAAACAAAACCATGAATATAGAAAAGCATTATGAAAGGTTAAAAGAAAGTTTAGAAGTTCTAGATGAAAGCATATCAAAAGATATTGTAAAAAGGCAAAGAACAATAGGATTTAACTGTTCTGCAGCTTCTGCTGATATGTTTGAAATATATTTGCATGAAAATGACCTAGTGGATCCTAGATTTGTAGTAAAACATGAGTGGTTTAAATCAAAGAACAAAATAAAAGAAAAATTTCCTTTTGACTTTCAAAATAAAAATAATATATTAAAATTAATTGAAGAAATTGAAGAAAAAAGAAATGCATTATGCTATGGTTCTCCTAAAACAGAACAAATAATAAAAGAAGTAATTTTGAGTTTTAATGAGCTAAAAAAATTGTTTAAAAAGGTGGGTATTAAAATTGAAAAATAAAACTTTATTAGCTTATGCTGTGGATTTTGTAGCTTTTTTAACAGAAAGAATTAATATGGATAATATAAAAAGAATTATTCTTTTTGGTTCTGTTGCAAGAGATGAAGCTTCAGAAGATAGTGATATAGATTTGTTTATTGATGTTATAAGAGATAAAAAAAATATTAATTTAAAAGTTAAAAAAATAAAAGAGCAGTTTATAAAATCAAAAATATACCAAAATTACTGGCTTTTGAAAGATGTAAAAAATGAGATAAAGCTAATAATTGGAAAGCTAGAAAAATGGAAAGAACTTAGAGATAGTATAATTTCTAATGGTATAGTACTATATGGCAAATTTGAAAAAATTCCAAAAGATAGTGTTCATAAAACATTATTATCATGGGAAAATATTAAACCAGAATCTAAAAGAGTTTTGCTATCAAAAAGATTATTTGGATATAAAAAGAATAATAAAAAATATGAAGGTTTAGTTAAAAAATATAATGGAGAGAGAGTTGGAAAAGGTTTGATATTAGTACCTTCTTTTAATGAAAAAATATTTTTAAGGTTATTTAAAGAGATGAAGATTTCTGCAAAAATAAAAAAAATTTTAGAATATGCAAAGTAAAATATTTTATTAAATAACTCTAATAATTTTTACCTAAGCTAATTTTTTAGTAATGTCAATGTTTTTTTGCACTTTTTGCACTGAAACCCATATAAAGTCTAGATTTACCTATAATCTTTAAGTTTAAACTTTTTAAAATATTTTTCTTTTTTTATTGCTTTTTTTAAAACTTTTATTAATACTTTTTTATTATCATCCCATTTTATCTTTTTAACAAACTTTTCTAAATCTAACCATTCAAATTCAATATTTTCTTCATTAAGTTTAACTTTATTATTATTTGTAAAAACCAAATAATTTCTTTCTTTACAAGTTTCATTATTCCAATTATATATTGACCCCCAATTTAAATAAAATAGGTTTATTATATTAAGATTTGTTTCTTCTTTAACCTCTCTTTTTATAGCATCTTTATAAGTTTCATTTTCATTCATTTCTCCTGTTACTATAAACCAAAAGTCTCCTCCATGATCTGGGTGAGGATTATTATGCAAAGCTAAAAACTTATTTTTATTCACATCTACAATAAATGCCAATATTTTATTTTTCATTTATTTTCACCAATTTTCCTTCAAGTTTGTCTAATACTTCTGAAGTTGATCCTCCAAGACTAATTTCTCCATGTAATCTTAATATAGCAAAACCATAGTTAGCTTTAAGGGTTTCTATTACTTGTTTACTTTGTCCAAAAATTCCATAACATATATATTCATCAGTTGAATATTTTTCCATTTTTTTATTATAAGTAATCTGTGGGCAATGACTATGTACTATTACCTGTGCTTTAGGAAATTGTTTAAATAACTCTAATAAAAGTGGGGATTCAGAAGAAGGCGGATATCTTCCCATCCAAAATATTTTCTCACCCTCCCTTTTTTTAATTAGTGTAATATCTTCTAAAGAGAGATCTCCAACCTGTGAACCACTTGATGATACTAAGATTCCATCTTTTACTCTTTTACTAATACATCCACCATAACCTTTTGTTAAATTTTTATCTGAAAGTCTTTCTCCAATAATCCTGAATTCTGTAAATGTTTGATCAACTAATTTAGAAAAGTCTTTATTTTCTTTTAATTTTTCAGATTCAAATCTAATCTTAATAAGTTCATAGTAGACAGTGTCTATAACTTTATTAATTGGGGCCCTCTTTGTCTAGCAGAGTCTAAATTAAGTTTACTAGGAAATGTTAAAGGGAAAAAGACCTTAGAAATAGGATCTGGAGCAGGACAAAATTCTATTGCCCTGGCAGGAAAAGGAGCAATTCCTACAGCACTGGATATTTCTGATGAACAAATTAAATATGGTAAAAATTTAGCAAGTGGTGCAAAAAGAGTGGTTAAATTTGTTAGAGGTAGCTTTGAAGAAATTTCAAATTTTTTTAGTCCAAATAGTTTTGACATTGTTTTTTCTGTTTATGCCTTACAATATTGTTTAAATGTTGAATCAATGAGAAATACTTTTAGACAAGTTTTGGAAACTCTTATTCCGGAGGGGGATTTTGTTTTTAGTCTAGATCATCCATTAAGAGCAATTGGAAAATGGGACGAAAATGAAGATATCTTTATTTTAGATAATTATTTTGATAGAAATAGAAAAGAATGGGATTATGTTTTTCCTGAAACTGGAATAGTTGCAAAGATGGAAGGTTCATTCATGACTTTATCTGATATAATTAATAGTATTATAGATTCTGGATTTACAATTAAAAAGATTTTAGAACCAGAACCTGTTGAAGTAGATAAAAATAGTCAATTTGGTAAAAGGTCAAGATATGGTTTTAATGATAAAAGGGACCCTTATAGTTTTGATCACCTTTCTAAAATACCTGGAACTTTAATAATTAAAGCTAAAAAATGATTATTGATTAATTTTTACCTAAGCTAATTTTTTAGTAATGTCAATGTTTTTTTGCACTTTTTGCACTGGAATCTGACTGCATCCACTTTTCTATAGCATAACTTTTATATATATTAAAATACACTACCATAGTAATGCAAACTATACAAGTAAGGCTAACAAAGGAGCTAATAAAAAAAGCAAAAGACCTTGTCCAGACAGGACTCTATTCCAACAAATCAGAGGTTATAAGAGACAGTTTAAGAAGATTAATCTTCCAGCAGATTTACACGGCAAAAAGAAACCATAAAATCATATATACTTCAGATTTACACGGCAATGCAACTCAATATAAAAAGCTGTTAAAAAGAGCTTTCGAAAGCAAA
>CBFDDQ010000034.1:0-9118 GCA_965603615.1 Candidatus Woesearchaeota archaeon | reverse complement strand
ATTCCTCTAGTTTGATATCTTTTAACTGTATTTTCTAACATTTCTGAAAATGATATTGCTTTTACAATATTATTTTTTCTTATCCTCCTTATTTCATCATTTAGAAGTTTTCTTAATGCTTCAATTGCAAGATTTTTGTATTCCATATGCTTTACTTCTTCTAAGAATTTGTCAGATAAAATAGAAACTTCTGGTTTTTCTAATCCAGCTGCTTTGAAAACATCTACAACCCCTTCAGTATAAACTGATTTTGAAACTATTTGTTTAATTGCAGTGTCTAATTCTTCTTCACTTTTTCCTTTTGTCATAGATACTTTTGCTAATGCTGCTTTAACTGCTTGGAAAAATCCAACTTCATCTCTTATTTTTATAGCTTCTTCATTAGGAATAGCTAAAGCAAAAGCTTGAGAAAGTGCTGTAACATATTTTAATAAACGTTCTTTTCCATTTTGTTGTTTTAATACATGATCTATTGCAGCAGGAATCATTCCTAACCTTTCTTTTGGTGTTCCTGTAAAGAATTTTTTATAATTAAATTCATGGAATAAGTTAGAGACTATTTCATATTTTTCTAACATTGCTTTTACAGCATCTTCTTGATTAAATATTGGTTTTCCTTTTCCACCACTTTGAGTGTAAGTAGCTAATGCTTCTTTTAAATCAGGAGCAAGTCCTAAGTAATCAACAATTAATCCTCCTTTTTTATCTTTGAATACTCTATTAACTCTTGCAATAGTTTGCATTAAACCATGCCCTCTCATTGGTTTGTCTAAGTACATAGTATGTAAAGATGGAGCATCAAAACCAGTAAGCCACATATCTCTTACAATTACAATTTTAAAAGGGTCTTCTGGATCTTTAAATCGTTCTCCTAATTCTCTTCTTTTTGGTTTATTTCTTATATGCTCTTGCCATTCTTTTGGGTCAGAAGCAGCACCAGTCATAATTACTTTTAATTCACCTTTTTCATCAGTTTTATTATACCATTCTGGTTTAAGTTTAATTATTTCATTGTGGAGGTCTATACAAATTCTCCTGCTCATGCAGACAATCATTGCTTTTCCTTCTAGAATTTGCTGTCTTTGTTCAAAATGATTTACAATATCTTTTGCTATTTTCTTTATTCTACTTGAACTTCCAACAACTTTTTCTAATTGAGCCCATTTTGACTTTAGTTTTTCTTTTTTGTAAACCTCTTCATTTTCAGTTACTTCTTCAAATTTAGGATCAATTTTTGGCTTTTGTTTTAATCCTATTTTAGCTAATCTACTTTCATAGTATATTCTTACAGTTGCCCCATCTTCTACTGCTTGTTGAATATCATATATATCAATATATTTTCCAAAGACTGAAGGAGTACTTTTATCTGATAGTTCAATTGGTGTTCCTGTAAATCCAATAAAAGAAGCATTTGGCAAAGCATCTCTTAAGTATTTTGCATAACCATATTTTACTAATTCTTTTTCTTTTACTTTTGCTTTAAATCCATATTGACTTCTATGTGCTTCATCTGCTATTACAATTATATTTTTTCTTTCTGATAATATATTATGGTTTATTTTTCCTTTTTCTGGCATAAATTTTTGAATTGTTGTAAAAATAACTCCACCTGAAGAAACACTTAGAAGTTTTTGTAGATCTTTTCTTTCTCCTGCTTGTTTTGGTTTTTGTCTTAATAACAAATGTGATGCACTGAAAGTGTTGAAAAGCTGATCATCTAAGTCATTTCTGTCTGTTAAGACAACTATAGTTGGGTTTTCTAAAACTTTGTTTACTACTAGCTTTCCAGTGTAAAATACCATTGTTAGAGACTTTCCAGAACCTTGAGTATGCCAAACAACTCCAGCTTTTTTATCTTTTTTAATTGCTTCTATTGTTTTGTTTACTGCTTTATTTGTTGTATAATATTGATGGTAAGCAGCTAGAATTTTTGTTGTTTTTCTTCTTCTTTTTTCAAAAGTTATAAAATTTCTTAATAAATCTAGAAATGTTCCTTTATTGAACATTCCTTCTAATAAAGTTTGAATTTGTGGTAAAACTGAATGTTTGTTTTCCATAGATTTCCATGGCAAAAACCATTCCCAATTTGAGCTTAATGTGCCTGCTCTTGCTTCATTTCCATCACTTATTACTAATATTTCATTTGTGTTAAATAAAGAAGGAATTTCATCTTTGTATGTTTCTAATTGTTTATATGCTGAGTAAATAGTTGCATTTTCATCTGCTATGTTTTTTAGTTCTATAACAGCTAAAGGTAAACCATTTATGAACAAGACAATATCTGGCCTTCTGTTTTTATTATTTTCAATAACTGTGAATTGATTTACTGCTAAGAATTCATTGTTTTTTATGTTTTTGTCAATTAAGTTGATTATATCATCTTTTAATTCTCCATTTTTTCTGTATTGAACTGGGATTCCTGTTGTTAAGAATTCATGAAAGTCTTGATTATTATTTACTAGATTTGGAGAATCTAATTTTAGAAGTTTTTTGATTGCTTCTTCTTGCTTATCTTTTGGAATGTTTGGATTGAGTTTGTTTATTGCTTGTTTTAATCTTTCAATTAAAATAACCTGATCATAAGATTCTCTTTCTGGATTTTTTCCATCTGGAGCAATATCAGGACCATGTATTATTGTGTAATCTAAATCTTTCAGAATATCTAATGCAACTTCTTCAATTTCTGATTCTGTTATTGGTTTTGTCATTTTATTGTAATTGTCCTTTAATAAATTTAAAAATCTTTTTGAAATTATTAATTGTCTCACTAGATAAATGTACTTTAGTTTTATCTATATATAATTGTTGTATTGCATTATTAAATTTTATTTTATCATACCCCCCAGATCCGAAAATAACTTTGATTATTTCCTTTTTTTCACTCTCTTTAAATAGAGATTCTGTTGTAAAATTTTTCCAACCATCATTTATTTCTTCTAAAGTAAATATATTATTTTCAATATCTGGTCCAATCACTTTAACATATCTTTTTTTTGCTCTTTTTCCTGCTGAGTCACTATCTAACACTCCTACAAAATCCCTCCCCCATGCAAGATATAATCTAAATATATTTTCTAGTTTATCAACTCCATTTCCAGGATAAAAATTTATATCATTTGATTCGTTTTCCAACATAACTTCCTTAATATATTTAAAGGTATAATAATCACTTTTTCCTTCTCCTATTGCAATATTTGGAACTTCTTCTAACAAACTTGGTTGGTACTCTAATCTGTCTAATATAGGTTGAAAGTAGGTAGTATCTTTTGGATTATTCGCAACAAATTGCCTATATGGAATTATTTTTATATCTGTATCATTATTATTAAATTCTTCCTCCTCTTCATAATTTAAGAGATTATTTTTAATAATAAATGTCCCGCCAAGCCATTTTGGTTCAATTAAGTGATGACTATGGGTAGTATAAATTAATTTACAATCTTCGGCTAACTTTTCAAATGTTTTTAAAAGTTTTAACTGAGCTGTTGAATGTAAATTGTATGCAGGTTCATCTAATAAAAATAATGTTTCACCAGGATCTTCGTTTCTATTTTTTCTAAATTCAGTAAATAATAAGAATGTAAAAAACCATTTAAACCCTAAACTTAATTCTTCTATTCTATATTTTTCATTATTTTCTTTTAATCTAACTCCTATATAATGGTCTTTTTCACCGTCCTGTCCAACATGAAAAATTATCTCTTTTCTTACTTTTTTGCTAAACATTGTTTCCCAAGCTCCAAAAATCTTTTTAGTTACTTCAGAACCCATCCTATCTAAAAGTGCATCAAGAGCCTCATTATTTTCATCATTAGACTCTTTTATCCTGTTTATTATATGTTCATCTAATTTAAGTCCATCATCTAAAAAATCTAAAATATCCTGAAGGATTTGTCTATAAAAAGTCTGTTTTTCTTCTTCATTATCATAAGGTTCAAGATAGATTTTGGAGGGAAAATCAAAAAGAAAATTTGGATAATAAATTACCTTGGGCATAATATCTTTTTTAATATAATTAATTACTTTATTTTTTTGTTCTTCATCAATAGGTTTTTCTTTTTTTCCTCTACCTTTAAAACCTATCAAATTAATATCCCATTGATTATCTATATCCTTAAATTTACTCGCTTCAAAATTATACTTTTTAGTTACTCTTATTTCTTTTATTTCTTGAGTAAGTTTAAATAATATCTCACTTTCCACATAAGATTTGATTTTAGTTTCATCATCCTCATTTAATTTTAAATGTGCAGTAATACAAATTGAATCATTAAAATTAGATTTTTTCTTTTTAGGAATATATTTAAAACTTTTTTCTGGCTTTTGGTCATTTCTAAAAAAACTAATTGCTTCAAGTATTGTTGTTTTCCCACTTTCATTTAATCCAACAAAGGTAAATATTGGTGGAGAGGGAATTTTAGTTAAATCTAGCTCTATGTTATCTATACCTTTAAAATTCTTAATCTTAAATTTTGTATACTTCATTTTCTAACCTCAATAAGAACTCTTATTTTTCCTGACATTAGTTTTGGAAGTAATTTATCTCTTATTTGAGATAAATTTTCAATATTATTTGAATTAATTTCTATTTTATTAAATAAGTCTATAAATATCTGTTCGTATTTTCTCAAGTCACTAATATTTTTGGGCAAGATGATTTTTATTTTTTCCACTTCATCTATTGTAACATATTCTTGTACTGATTGTTTTTTATTTACATGATAGTTTCTTTGGAACCCATTAGTATTAAATAAGAAATATAAAAATTGGAAAGAAGTTAATTTAGCTTTGATATCTATACTATTATAATGAATTGCAACTGGTAGATCACTCTTTCTTATAACGGCTACATTTCCTAAAGTACCAATACGAGTTATTAGTACATCATGTTCTTCTGGAACCCAATATTTATGGACTCTCTCAAATTCTTCTTGGGTAATATATTTAACATCATTTAAATTAAGAAAACCATCCCGAATATTCTTAACATTTACAAAGGGAATTCCAGATTCAACTCTTTTTGGTTGATAATTTGTACCTGGTTTTAATTGTGTAACAATTTCAATCAATTTTTTAATTTCCCACTCTTCAGGAATCTTTCCTAACTCAGAATCAACCATTTTTCCTCCCGAGCTTTTGTAGGGCTTGCCTTTTTCATTTGGGAACTCAAAATCAATAAACCAGTGTTTGAATAGTGCTTGGCCTATTTTTTCTAAGTTCTCATTTTGTTTTTGGAAAAGCTTTATTTTTGAGTCTAGGTCTGAAAGGATTTTGGAGATTGAAGTTTGTTCTTTTATATTAGTAGGTATTGCTATTGGAAACTTTCTTAATGCTTCAAGAGTAAGATATTGTTGCGTAGATCCTGCTTGTCTGCTTTCTGTATAGTATTTTGCTGGAATTGATTTAACCCAGTAAAAGAACCAATTTGATTTATCCTCATTACCACCAAATTTGAACAAACCAACATTCTTGATGGCATAATCTATTTTATCAGATCTTTCTTGGTAGGTTTCCCCAACAGTTCCAATCATACTAAATAATATATCAAATTGGTTAACAACGCTTCTTTTATTAACCTCAATAAAATCTTCTTCGGAAATTAAGTAAGCATTATTAAAATCTAATGAATTGTTCTTTAAGTGTTTGGATGTTACAAGATATTTTCCAGTTTCTTTCTTTTTTGGGCTATCATGTGTCCCATCTGTTACTTTCTCACAAAAATCTTCTGCTTTTGTAACTTCCCAATCTTCAGGGATTTTTCCTATTTCAGTTTCTTTGAATTTTGTTTTAGTCTTCAATTTTATCTCCATTTTTGAAAACAATAATTTTGGATTTATTTCTAGTTTTTCCAAAGATTATATGAAAACCAAACTTATACCTATAAATTGTAGTAAGTTTGATGAGGTTATTTCTATCTTTTTTTCTTCCAGAATAATTATCCCATCTTTTTATCTCAAAACAAATGAAGTCTGTATCAAAATCATTGTTTCTTTTGTGAATTATAATATCAATTAGACGATTAGTAGTGGTTCCATCATCATTTTGAATTGGTTTTCCACTAAATCTCTGTCCATTTTCCATATGACTATTATAGTCACAATCAACAAAATATCTTGAAAATTTATTTTGTAAATAATAAGCCAATCTAGAGACTATACATCTCTCGCATCTGGTTTTATTTTGAATTAATTCAAAAAGAGATGGATTTTCTGAATAAACCTCATCTAAACATTCATTTATTTTTTGTTTGATTTCTCGCAATTTCATCTTCTTTTCCCTATTCAGGTTATTTGAATTTTATTTTTTGGTTCATTTTCAGATTTACTAAAAAATTTATCTATATCTTTAGTTAATGTTTTTCCCTTATAATATCCATCAAAATCAAAGTTCCCATCATCTCCTAGATACTTCTTATTGGAAGATTTTTTTCTTGTAAATTCTTCAAATTTCTTCCATCTTTTCTCAACTTCTTTTATTTTTTCTTTGGCTTCTTTTTCAAATCTTTCATTAGAAATTTCCTCAAGGTCACAGTTTAGTAATATAGCATAAACTATAGCAAATTTTCCGTATCTAATACCATAACCCCAATCTTCTTTTTTTAATCTGGACAAATTTTTATGTATTAAATATGCAAAAAACATTTTCTTGAAATTATCCGAATTATCTAAAATCTCTTTAAACTTATTTACAGAGAATAAAACATCTGATCCTGCTCTTCTTGCATCAGCGGGAAATCCTTTAGAACCATAATAGGATCTAAGAAAATTATCCCTATTTATTACTAATTCTTTATTAATATAGTTTGAATAAATTCCGGGATAGAATTCTCCTTTTTTTCTTTCATAATAATAGCCAAATGTGTCAAAAATAAGTCCCTGTATTTTTATCTGAATTTCATCATTAGCTCTTCGATCTGCTTCATTAACTCTCGTTTGTTGGTTTGTAGCATTAGAAATATTAATTATAAACTTTGGATCCAGATCTTCAGTATTCTCTGCCACTATTACTTTTATTAAAACTTCTTTATCAACAAAAGGATCATTTGGCTTATTTTTATATGCTTCATATATATGACCAAGGGTATAACCTGTTTGTCCACCATTAATTATTTGGGGGTTAGTCATTACTATTTGCCCCCTATTCTCTTTCCCTGTCCCTTGAGAAAAATTGAAGTAATTTGCAAGAATAGTTATCCCATTGTTTAATATAGCAAAATCATTACCTTTTTGGTGGGTAATACTTTCTGCAATTTTCTTATTAACAAGATTTTCTGATAGTGTCAAATAATTTCTTGGATTATAAACCAATAAAGAATTTTTATATTGTGCCATAATCCTACCTATTTCTTTTGCTGGAACAAAAGTTATCCTAACATCAAAATTACCTAGCTCAGTAGAAATTGTCTGTTGTAATAAAGGATTTGATTTATTAGACAAATTAAGAGTAATATAGATGTCTTCAGGTTTATAATTCAATCCACTACAAAGGGAATAAATAAGCTCTTTGTAAGTTTTATCAAAATTATATAATTCATATTCAAATCCATCAGTCAATTTTTTAATTTGTTCATCACTATAATTATACAAATTTCCAAGGAATATTACTTGAAACTTGTATCTTGCATGATTCTCTAAACTTGAATATTTTGTAATAAAGTTTTTTATTTTTGGATTAAATTCTACTCCTCTACTATCTTTAGTCTTTCCTTCAGTAATATTTTTTATCTCCATCTTAATTAAATCATCTGCAGACATAGATTTATTATCAAAATTATCTACATTAGATCTAAATTTAGATTGAATAAAATAAATTTTTTTATTTTCTTTGTTTATAAAATAAGCATCTATACCCCCATCTTGAGTTCCGTCTGTAATTAATTTTTCTCTTTCTGAAAACTTTAAAATACCAAATCTTACTTTTAAGAGCAGATGTATAAAAGCACGGGATCTTGCATTAATTATCTTTTCTTCCCTATCTAAATTATGATAAGAAATAAATTCTACTGGTGCTTCACTACATAGGTTATCTAATACCTTTATTAAAATATTATATTTTATCTCAGCCATTTCATATCCTAAATCCTATCCCTTCTAAATTCTTTTTTATCTCCACATCTAATTTTTTTCCTTCTTCAATTTGTTTCTTTAACTCAAAAGTTAACTCTTTCATCTTACCTTCAAAAGGGACCCCATCATCCTTCTCATCTTCAACCCCAACATATCTTCCAGGGGTTAAAATAAATCCCTGTTTTTCAATCTCTTCTAATTTAGCAGATTTACAAAATCCAACAACATCTTTATATTTTACTTTCTTTCCATCAATAAGTTCTCCTCTCCAAGCATGATAAGTTGAAGAAATCTTCTTAATACCTTCATCAGATAAAACCCTATTCCTCCTATTAAGCATAAAACCCATTTTACGAGCATCAATAAATAACAACTCCACTCTTCTATCTCTAAATTTATTATTTTTCTTATCTCTAGCAATAAACCAAAGACAAGCAGGAATCATTGTATTAAAAAATAATTGAGAAGGCAAAGCAACCATACAATCAACTAAATCAGCTTTAACTAAATTCTTACGAATTTCCCCTTCATTTGAAGTATTAGAACTCATTGAACCATTTGCTAAAACAAACCCGGCAACACCATACGGTGCTAAATGATGAATTATATGCTGAACCCATGCAAAATTAGCATTTCCAGTTGGAGGAACACCATATTTCCATCTAACATCATCTCTTAAAAGTTCTCCCCCCCAATCTGAAATATTAAAAGGAGGATTAGCTATAATAAAATCTGCTTTAAGATCTTTGTTTGAATCATTATGGAACGTATCTCCTAATTTAACACCACTACTTTCTATACCTCTTATAGCAAGATTCATTTTAGAAAGTTTCCAAGTAGTTGGATTAGATTCTTGACCATATATTGCTATGTCATCTATTCTACCTGCATGAGCTTTAATAAATTTCTCACTTTGAACAAACATACCTGCACTTCCACAACAAGGATCGTAAATTCTTCCTTTATAAGGCTCTAACATTTCAACAAGAGTTTTGACAATACTCTCAGGAGTATATAACTCTCCTCCTTTTTTACCTTAAGCAGAAGCAAAT
>CBFDDQ010000033.1:0-10340 GCA_965603615.1 Candidatus Woesearchaeota archaeon | reverse complement strand
ACTTTTTTGGTTTCTTCTGCAATTCCCTGGGTTTTTCCGTGATAATAGAAAATGTCTACTTTTTTATCTTTGATTATTTTCCATTTGTTGTCTTCAAATACCCAAGCTTTTCTTAGTTTTTTATTTCTTTTGTTATAAAAATCATATCTTGAGAGATAAGCCTGGAAATTGTTTTCTAATCCTTTTCTTAATAAGATTGAGAATGCTTCATTTCTTTTTTCATTAGCAAATGGGGCATTTCTATTGAACTTTATAAATGAATGAATAAATACTGAATCCATAAAAAAGCAAGAAGCTTATTTGTTTAAAAAGTTTTGGGTGGTATAAAGGTTGATAAAGGGTTGTAAAGAGTGTCTGTAAAGGGTCTTGAAAGTATGTTTATAAGATAAATTTTCTTGGTGTTATAGAGGATAATTGCGAATAGAAAGCTTTTTAAAGGTGTAACTACTTAAAAACAGTGAAAATGCCAGAAGATAATGAAGATAGGATAAGAAAAGCTGAAGCAGCTGCAAGATTATTTGGAGGTTTATCTAGTGAAGAGACTGAAGAAACTAAAACACCTGCTGGAGTTCCTGTTATTGAAGAAGATGGAATAATTAAAGAAGAAGTTAGTCTTGAAGATTTAGGTTTAACCCTAAGTGGTGAGGAGGTTAAATCACCAGAAGTTACAGGTAATTATGAAGATTTAAAGGCAATAGTTGAAGGGATTAAAGATGAAATGGAGGAAAGAGAGAGTGAAACCAGAATTTTTGGAGCTGAAGAGGATCCAGGAAAGACTCTAGTTATTCCTGATGGTGTTAGTGGAGGTGAAAGAGTAGTTCCTATAAAAGATATTATTGATGTAGAAGGAAAGACTGTAGTAAAAGCAGGTATTTATGCAGCAGAAAATCACAGTGATGCGGAAAATAAAATTGCTGAACAATTAAGAAAATTTGATAAGTCCCTTTTAAGCAAGGAAAAGTTAACTCATCTTGAAGAATTAGTAATTTTACTTACAAATGTTAATGAAAATGGTCGTTTTATAACTCGTGATGAAAATGACATGGAAATAACTACAGTAGGTGCAGTAAATGGAGAATTTGGTTTCTTAGGCAGATATGTACCTGAAGATAAGTTGGTTATTGTAGGTTCTATTAGAGAAGAAAATCTTAACTTCTTTCCTATAGCTAAGGAAGTAGAAGCTATTGAAATTTTGAAAAGACAAAATAGAGAACAAATTAGAGATAGTATAGACAAACTTAAAGCTAGTGCTACAGGTGATGATAAAAAGAGACTTGAGGAATATCAAGCTGAACCTGAAAAAACTATGTATATGGAATCAGAAGGTTGGTTAGAAACAGATAAAACAGGATCAAGATTAGAGAGTTTAAAAAACAAAGCTAAAGAATATTTTGAAGGGATAAGAGAACAAATAGAAAAAGAAGTAGAGGAAGGTAAGAACGAGGTTATGGGTCTTGGAAACAAAACTTTAGAATTAAAATTAAATGCAAAAAGAAAATATGAAAGAAAAGTTGAAAGAGGAGGAGGAGTTGGGAGAAATGAGTTTAAGGATATTACAACAGAAGAAATTTTTCAGTATATATTAAGAAAACATGTTTATAGAGAATGTAAATTATTATTAGATGAAAATGGTAATGAAATAACAGATGAAAGAGAAATAAGTAAAAGAATAGAGCAACATTTGCTAATTCCTCATAACAGGGTTGCATTAAAAGTAGATAGAAGGGAGTTAACAGGTGTTCAGAGAGATCATGAAGCAAGAGAAAGAGCAGCAAATCTTTTTACAAAAGATATTTTAGTAAAGGATACTTCAACAGGTAGTATTTCAAATATAGTTAGATTGTTATGGACAGGAAAGACTGTAGGAAACAGATGGTTTAAGGTATTTGAGTATGCTGAAGGAGAAGAAGATTTAAAGAATTTAACACGTGATGAAGCTTTAAGATATGTGACTCTTCCATTAATAGATATAATAATGCAGCTGGAGAATAGAGGATTAGAGCACCGTGATATTAAACCAGGGAATATAATATGTGGAAAAGAAAAAGGATTGAAATTATTAGATTTAGGGTCAGCTAAAACTACTGGCAGAAAAGGGAGTGAGGTAACAATAAGATATGGAACATCACCAATAACTCCAGATTATGTAACACAAGAACAAATAGATAGAGAGAGTAGACCTCCTTTTACTGATATGGCTCAATCTGCAAAAACAACACATAATACTCTTGTAAAGGAAAGACCATTCCCAGATGAAAATAATCCAGAGAAAGTTAGAGCAGGTGTTGATGCAGGAAAAAGATATTTTGATCCAACTCATGATAAGTATAAAAAAATAATATATGAAGGTTGTGAATATGATTCAGCAAATCCTATAAAATTATTTAAGATATGGCGTGAAAGAAAGAGGATATATAAAAGGTATAGAAAAGTAGGAGGTGTTTTAGGTTATGCATCTGCAAGATATGCTGAAGATAGATATAGAACTCTTCAAGGATATAGAGAAGATGTAATATCTGTATTAAATGGTGAAGAGCCAGTGCACTTAAATGCACATTTGGAAGAAAGTGGATTTAGTCTTGATGATTTTATTGAAAAAGTGTATGAAACAAGTGATATACAAACTACTGAAGAAGGAAGGATTATACAACAAAAATTAAGAGATAAGTATAATGGTAGATTATGGGCTGGAAGAATTGGAACTGTTGGTATAGGTTTTGGTGCAGAATTAATTTATAGAGGTGGAAAATATTTATGGAATAGATTTGTATCTAAGGAAGAAAAACCAGAACAAACTAAGAGTAAAGGAGACACAGGAAAAACTGAAGTGAGAGATTCAACTCGACAGGAAATAGAAAGATTAAGAGAAGAATCAGCAAGAGTATATGATGCAAAAAATGGTAAACACTAAATTTATAAATTTCTTTTTCTTTATTTATTAAAATGTCAGATTATGCAACACCAAGTTATAGGAAATCAAAAAAAGAGAAGAAGCTAAAAAGAAAATATAGAGTTTACAAGAAAGGCGGAAAATATAGAGGCATGAAGATTAAGGAGAAATAGCAAATGTTTCTGCTACTAACAAAGGAAATAAGATTGTAGCGTCTCCATAAACTTTTATTTTTTCTGCTTCTGGGAGTATTTTTCCCCATGATACTGCTTCTTCTGGAAGTGCACCAGCATCTGAGCCGTCAAATTCCTGTGCATTGTTAATGTAAACTGCATAGTCTGCTCCATTTCTAAACATATTTGCATTTAATATATGATGTTTTATTATTCCTGACCCTAATAATATCAAGCCTGATTTTTTTAATCCTATGGTTGAGTCATTAATATCTTTTATATCAGAGGAAATGTCTAATTTAAAGTCTGGTCTTTTATATTTGAAGAAATAAATATTGTCTCCTAAAGCTCCATCTGTTAAAGCTGGGCAGTAGATTTTTATTTTATTTTTATAAGCCCAATAGCATATTGAATCTTTATTATTGATTTTTTCTCCTATTTTCCAGATTAGTTCTGATGGGGTGATTGTTTTGTTTTTTTGGTATATTTCTTCTAGAATAGGCTGGAAAAATTCTTCAAATTTGCAATACCTTGAATTTGGAGCGTAAATATTTCCAATTCTGTTTATTCCTTTTTCTCTTAACTCTTTACCTGAAGCTTTGAAATCTCCTAATATGAAGTCTCCTAAGCATTTTATTATGTCTTCTTCTATTCCACCTGCTGTTGTTACAACTACATTTACTTTTTTATTTTGTACTAAATATCTGAATATATCTCTCAAACCAGAAGAGACCATGTTTGATGTATAACCTAGGTAAATAAATGCTTTATCTTGAATCATTTTATTTGTTATTTCTATGGCTTTTGATAAGTTTGTGGCTTGGAAGCCTGTTGTTGAAAAACTTTTAATTATTTTTTTGTAGTCTATTCCATTATCAAAATTATAGCCTTTTATTTTCAAGCCTTCAGGCTCTTCTGAGCTTTCTCTTAAAATATTTTTTCTTGCTATTTCTTCCTTGTCCATATGGTTTTTTGTACTATGAAAGGATTTATAAATATTCTTCTAAAAATAGTTGAGGATTAAATAAAAATTTTAGAGATTAAATCTCCTGTTATGTGTGTTAAAATTATAACCAGAATAGTTATTACTATATGTTCTTTAATTACCTTTATTGGCTTTATATTTCTTATTTTAGCTATATAATAACTGAATATCGTGATTAATGAAAGACCCCAAATAATACTGATTATAATTGCTAGTGTTAGTTTGAATAATAATATTGGAATTATGAATGTTAATGCAAAGATAAGCTTTGATACAAAAGTTGATATTGTTGACTCCCAAACCTGTTTTTGTTTATGTTTTCTATTTGATTCTTCTGAGATGTGAATACCTAGTGCATCTGAGAAAGCATCTGCAATTGCTATAGTTAAGATTCCTGCCAAGATAATTATTTTTGAGTGAGTTCCTGAGTTAAGACCTATTATTAAACCAAGAGTTGTTATTATCCCAGAAGTTAAACCAAAGCCAATTCCTTTTCTTATTGATATTTTCATCTTACATTTCTTTTAGAACTTCAATGCCTAATAAATTTAAACCATTTTCAATTACTTGTTTTACTGATGATACTAGGGAAAGTCTGAAGTTTTTTAATGATTTTTCTCCGTCTATAATTCTTGTTGTCTGATAAAATTCATTGAACTGTGCTGTTAGGTCTAGTAAATATCTTGCAATTATGCTTGGTTTGTATTCTGTTGAAGCTTTTTCTATAATTTTTGGGAAGTTGTTTAAAGTTTTTATTAATTCTTTTTCTATTTCTGTTAGAGCAATATTTGTTATTTGTTTTGAAGCTTTTGCTTTTTTAAGCAATGAGTTGCATCTTGCATAAGTGTACTGCAGATAAGGCCCTGTTTCACCTTCAAAACTTAAAATTTTATTCCAGTCAAATATTACATCCCTGTTCCTATCTACTGATAAATCTGCAAATATAACTGCACCTATAGCTACTCTTTTTGCTACTTTGTCTTTGTTCTTTAATTTTGGATTTTTCTTTTTAATTATTTCTTTTGCTAGTTTTATTGAGTTATCCAGAACATCCTGCAAGAAGATTAAGTTGCCTCTTCTTGTTGACATTTTTCCCTGTTTTAGTCTTATATGTCCAAATCCTATATGAATAACTTTATCTTTTATTTTAATTAAATTCAAAGCTTTTTCTATTTGTTTGAAGTGCAGGGATTGAGGGTTTCCTGTTATGTAGAGTATTTTTTCTGGCTTGTATTTTTTTAAACTGTATAATGCTGCTGCTAAGTCTCTTGCTGCATATGTTGATGCTTTGTCTGATTTTCTTATAAGAATTGGGATTGTATTTTTTAGAGGAATAATTAAAGCTCCCTTGTCCAGAGTTAGGAATTTATTGAATTTTTTTTCTGTTGAGCTAATCATATTTCTGTAGAAAGATTCACCTGTATATGAGTCAAATTCTATGTTTAGTTCTTTGTAATATTTTTTAAATTCCTTTAAAGATAAATCCCTGAAAAGCTTCCAGTATTTGTAAGCTTCTCTGTTTCCCTGCTCTAATTTTTTAAACCAGGCTTTTCCTTCATTGTGCAGTTTTTCATCTGGAATGCTGTTTATTTTTGTGTATAAAGAGTAGAGATGACCTATTGGATCTTTTTTTAGTTTTGCTTTGTTTCCCCATTTTTTGTATGCTAAAATCTGCTTTCCAAACTGTGTTCCCCAGTCCCCTAAGTGATTAACTCTTATGCATTTGTATCCTTGAAAAGTTAAAATTTTGTACAAAGAGTTTCCTATGATTGTGCTTCTTAGATGTCCAATGCCAAATGGTTTTGCTATGTTTGGCGATGAATAGTCTAATACTATGGTTTTGTTCTTTTTTGAAGATTTTCCGTAATTTGATTTTTGTTTTTTTATTTTGTTAATTGTATCTTTTGCTAGTTTGATGTGATCAATGAAGAAATTTATGTATGGACCTATAACTTTTATGTTAAACTTTGATTTTAATTTTTTTTCTAAGTCTCTTGCAATTTGATGCGGTGATTTTTTTAATTTTTTGGAGAATTGATAACAAGGTAATGCCAGGTCTCCCATTTTTGTGTCTGGTGGTGTTTCTAGAAGAACATCTGTTTTGAGTATTTTTTTTAGTGAGGCTTTTACCTCTTTTTCAAAATTCATAATATAAAAAAAAGAAAAAGGAATATTTAAAACTTACTTAATTCTACTAACTGAATCCAAACCTTTCCAGGAAGTTTCAAACATATCATTTACTGCTTTAGCAAAATAAGGTGCATTAATCCATACTCCCACATCATATGTAGGATGTACTTCCTTATCATCTAATAACATAAATAATAATTCTTTGTCATCAATTACGCAGAACCTTGCATTGAGTTTGTTACTTAAGTGTTTTATTTCTGCAATTTTAGATATGTTTTTTAAGGTAGATTTGTTTTCTTTTGTTATAGGAGCAGCAATTTTTATTTTAACACCTTTTTTGTTTAATCTCTCTAATTCATATTTTAAAGCTTCAATTTTTCTTAAGACACCTTTAGATGTTGTTACCAGAGTAATGTTTTTAGTTGCATTTTTTACCATTAATTCTAAGTGTGTGTAGATGTTGTGTCTGCCTCTTATTGCACCTGACAAATCTGTTGGTTCTATGAATTCAATTCCTTGTTTGTGCAATAAATTTAATTCTTTAAGAACATCTGTATTTTTTAAATCGTCTAATTTTTTTGTTTTTATTTCTGCAAGTTGTTTTATTAATTTTTTAGATCTTTCAACAACTTCTTTAGGTTCTACTGCTAAGTATTTTATAGGTTTTCCTAATTTCATTACTACAAAACCTTTTTTCTCTAAAGATTCTAGAACATCATAAGCTCTTGATCTTGGAACATTACCAATGTCAGATAATTCACCCGCTGTTGATACACCACGTGAGAGAAGAGCAGTCCAGATTCGGACCTCATATAAGTTAAGACTAAAATATTGTCTTAGTTTAGTTAAAAATTCATCTTTAACAATCATTCAAATTAACCCCCTAGGTTAAATACCTCTTTTTATTTTCTATCCCCTCACAGTTCTTTGTTACTTTTTTATAGTTTATAAACTTTATTATTTTGTAATGGTGATATTAAGTCTTCTTTTGTTGATTGGTAAAAGTTAATTGATAAAATTATTGGAATATTTTTACTTTTGGTTTAGATTATCTAAGAATTTAACTATTTTTTCAAGTTCAGACTCTATGTTCCTAACTGATTTTCTTACTCTTTCTAATTGTCTTTTAGTGTAAGGTAATTTTTTATAAGGTGCTGAATTTTTTTGCGTGGCTACGCCACAACCTAATACCCCAAGCGAAGCATCATGGCCATCAGGACCCCTATCACAACCCAGGTAAGCCCTACCAGAGCCCACATCGAACCCCGCAACACTATCTTTTATTGGTTTATAAAAATAAATATTTTCTTCAGGTTTATACCTTTGTGATTTTGATTTTTTTGTTGGCATACCTTGTTTGTTAAATTCTAAATCAACAAAACTATTTTCCATTACATATTTTTCTAATGGTTCTGTTTTTTGGGCAATTAATTTTCCATTTTTAATTCTGTGATCTGTTTCTAATTCTAAACCATTTTTACTTTCTAAGAATGAAGCATCTAGATATAACCAAGAATTTGCTGATAAATAATTCCATAATTCTTGTGTTTGTTCCTGAGTTAATTCTTCTCCTGTAGGTCTTTTTAGTTGTAATTTCCCTCTATAAGCATCTCTTACTCCTAAAAAATAAGTGGTGAATAATTTTATAGAAGGCATATATAATCCATTTTCTGATAATTTGAAATGGGAACCTTCCCATTTATATCCTGTGAAAATTGGTCTTTCTGTTATAGGGATTTCAGTTCCAGGTATTATTATTTGATTTATCATTTTTAACTGATAATTTGATATAAAATCTCTTTATAAAGTTTTCTCTAACAGAAATTTAAGTTTTCTTTTGTTGATTGTACAAGTGCTCTACATCTTTTAAAGAATTAGCATCTGATGGTTTTTTAGTTGTTTCCCTTGTTCTAATAACTCTTGGGAATCTTAAGGCATAACCTGATGTGTATGTAGGTGATTTTTGTATTTCTTCGTAAGCTATTTCCACTACTAGTTTAGGTTCTAGTTTAACATGCCTGCCTTTTGTTTCTATAATTAAAGGTTTTAGCTCTTTTGTTAATTGCTTGAATGTAATTCCTTCTGCTTTTTCTTTAATTCCTGTTCCTACTTTACCAATTGTTAAAAGTTTACCTTTACTTCTACAAGCTAAGTCAAAACTAGATAACCATTTTGCTCTTTTACCTTCTCCCCATTGCGCTCCAACTATGATTAGGTCAAGAGGCTCCATAATTGATTTGTATTTTACCCAACCACCAACTCTTCTTCCTGGTTTGTATTCTGCTTCCAAGTTTTTTATAATTAAACCTTCTGTGCCTGCATTTAGAGCTTGTTTGAAAAATTTTAAAGCTTGCTTTTCATTAGAAGTAATTAACTTTGGTGTTAGAGAAATTTTGTGTTTTTTTGAACTGATTATTTTTTCTAGAAGTTTTCTTCTGTCTTTTTGTTTTGTTTTCATATAACTTTTTCCATTATAATATAGAACATCAAAGGCATTTACCTCAACAGGATAATCTTTTACCATTTGCGGAATATTATATTTTCTTTTAATTCTTTGAGAAATTTTCTGGAATGGAAGATATTTTCCTGTTTTTTTATCATAGCCAACTACTTCTGCATCTATAATATAACTTTTACCTTTGATACATTCTTTTGCATCCTTGACTATATCTAGAAACTGGTTTGTTACATTTTCCATTCTTCTTGAGAAGAGAGTTATAATATTATTTTTTTTGTGGAGCATACAACGAAAGCCATCAAATTTGTATTCTAACAAGGCTGGAGAACCAACTGCTTTAAATGCTTCTGGAAATGTTTCAATTCTTATAGCAAGCATAGCTTTTGAAGGTTTTGAAGGAGATAGTGAAGCTTTTCCTAAGGTTTTTGTTTTTGCCATTCTTGCAACTTCTGCGAAATCTAAGACTAAATTATATGCTCTTTCAACATCTTTTGGTTCTGCTTTGTAAACTTTTGCAATTGCATCTCTTAGCACACCTTCTGCTACACCAATTCTCATTTCTTCCAGAATGGTTCTAACAATAAACTTTGCTTCTACTGGTTTTGCTGAGCTTAATAATTCTGATACTAGAGATACTTTTCTTGATACAGTTCCCTGGCCTGTTAGTTCTGCTAGTTTTTGTATATTTTCGTGAACTTTTTTAGTTGTTAGAGTTTTTGTTGCCAGAGTTCTTTGTTTTTTTCTTTTTGTTAAAATTTCTGCTGTTTTACCCAAGCCACCTTTTTTTCTCCAGAGGGAATTTATCTCTCTTGTTGATGCACCTGTTGCTTTTTCTAAAGCTTTTACTATTAGTTTTGATGAGAAGCCAATTTTTCTTTCATCTCTTGTTGAGAAGATTTTTCCCCTGATTATGTAGGGTATATGATCTAAATCTTCTTTTGTTGATTTTTTTAGTAAATCTGAAATTATTTTTGTTTTTTCCAATCTTTTAGCTGTTTTTTCCAGCTGTTCATAAAAATTTACTAATATTGAATATCTCATAGAAATGTTTATATAATTATAAAGATATAAATGTTTTTATGGAGCTGAAAGATATAATATTGAAGAGAAAGAGTGTAAGAAACTATGAAAATAAAGATGTTAAAAGCTGGATTGTTAAGGAAATTTTAGAGAGTGCTAGATTTGCTCCTTCTGCTGGGAATGCACAAAACTGGAGATTTATAGTTGTTAAACATCCTAATATTAAGAAAGAAATAGCTGGGGGTGCCTTGAAGCAATGGTGGATGACTACTGCTCCTGTGTTTATTGCTGTTTGTTCTGATAATACAAAGTTAAAATCACTTTATAAAAAAAGAGGAGAGAAATTTATATTAGAGAATTGTGCTGCAGCTGCTACTTATATAATGTTAAGAGCTATTGAATATGATTTAGGTACATGCTGGGTTGGTGCATTTGATAAAGAGAAAGTTGGAAGAATATTGGGCTTGGATAAAAATGTTTCAGCTGAGGTAATTATTACTCTAGGTTATCCTGCAAAAAGTGAGCTAATAAGACCACATAAAAGGCATGCTTTAGATAAATTAGTATTTTTTGAGAAATGGAAGAATAAAATGGAGAAGCCTCCGCAAAGGTTGGCTGATTATGTTAAGAAAGGGTTGAAGAAGTTAAAGAAAAAATAAATTTAGCTTTATTTTTAAGTACAGA
>CBFDDQ010000032.1:0-11008 GCA_965603615.1 Candidatus Woesearchaeota archaeon | reverse complement strand
AAGACGTAAAAGAAAACATGAACATTATGGGTGGGTAATTGAAAATATTGAAAAAGAAGCATTTGACTTTTCATAAATATACTCAAAAAATTAATAATTGACTGTATTTTAAGAACTTTGCCTTTAAAGAAAAATATATAAGTGAGCTAGTTTATCAAAACTAATCATGACAAGATTAAGAAATTTATTATTAACAGCAGGTCTTGGATTAGCACTTTATTCTACACCTAGTTATGCTCAAGAATCAATTTTTGATAGAGTAAAAGACAGAGTAAAAGAAACAACAGATAAAGCAAAAGAAGAAGCTAAAAAAGCTAGAGAAAGAGCAAGAAGAGCAGCAGAAAGAGCAAGAGGAGATTATCAAAAAACAAGAGAACAATTAAGTAGGACCAGAAAAAAATTAGGAGAAACAGCAAGAAAAGCATCAGAATTCACAAGAGAAGCTACAAGAGGAAAATCATTAGGAGATTATGCTAAATTTTATAAAAAAGGAGAGATGGAAACTGTTATTTTAGTGGCTAAAAACATACCAGTTATTAATACAGAAACAGGAAAAATAACAACATTCAACACACTTTTAAAAGAAATGACAGCTTCAGAAGAATTTGAAGGGACTGCTTTTAAAGATGATCCATTAAGAGTTGCAGCAACTTTAATTTATGATCCAGAAAGTGCTTTTTCTAAATATGAAATAATTCCAGATTTTGAAAATCCTGGAAAAGCTTTTACTATGGATGAAGCAATAGCACATCTTAATAAACAACAAAAAAATTTAATGAGAGAATTAGGAGGACAACCAACTAGGAGTACACAAACTTCTACAAAATCAATACATAAAAGACATTCAACAAGTTCCAGAGGATTAGAAAAAGTTATTGATAAAGAATTTACATTAAGAGAAAGATATGAACAGGTTTATGATACTAATAAAAGAAGAATGGTCCAATCACCTTGGTGGCATGATCTTGATGAAAGACTTGATTTTGGAGATAAAACAATCAGATTATCCTCAAATACAGGAGTATCAAACAAAAAAGGACCAGTAAAATTAGATATTTTTTGTAATGCAAAAGGTAATAACGCAACAAATTCTTCATTTTCATTAATTTCCCAAAAAGATTCTACTATGCCTTGGTTATACAGCGGAAATTTCCCTAGCAGAGGTGCTGAATATACAATTTATAATTCAGATGATGGTAAAATAAAATTAAGAATAACTGATTATCAATATAGTGGAAGTGGAGATGATAGAGCATTTAAATCACTTAGTTTTAAAGTAACAGGATTTTACTCACATGAAGCAGCAGAAAGAGCAAAAGAAGAAAAGAGAAGAAAAGAATTAGAAAAAGAATTACAAGCACAAAGACTACAAGCACAAAAAGCAAGAGTAAAAACAGAAATAAAGGGATTAGAAATTATATTATATTCAAAAATACAAACAGTAAAAGGTGCACCAGAGGCAAAAAAACTTTACAGGACAATAATAGAAGAAAGAAGGGGAGAAAGTTCAGAAGAAAGATTATTAAGATTAAGAAAAGAATTTGATAAAATACAAGTAGAAAGACAACAAATAATAGAAAGAACAACACTTAGAATTTCAGATTACCTAAACAATAATCCAGGTTCCAGATTACTTGATATTTCTATTTTATTTGGATCAAGTAGCAAAGCAAAAGATGGTTTATCATATTTATTAGAACAAAGAAAAATTAAAATTCAAGATCATAAGTATTACCCAACTAAATAAGGAAAACAAATGGCAAAAGAAAAAAATACTAAAGGAAAAGAACAAATTGAATCTAAGGATTTATCAACTGCAAATACTTTAAAAAATCTCTCAACTCAACCTGAAAATACTTCTACTAGAAAAAGACTTCAAGAAAGATCAAAACGTAAAAGATTTGAGGTACATACAAAAGACAGACATTCTACACTTTATAAAAAACTAGTACAAACTGTTAAAAATCCTTGGACAAAAAGAATCAGTTTAGGTTTAAGTAGTTTAGTTTTATTAGGAGGGCTAGGACTAATAACTTATAACAAAATAAAATCTCCCAAAAATTTAGAATCTGAAGTTTTACAATATATAAATGAAAATCCAGGTAGTAGATTACCAGAAGTTTCTATTTCAGTTGGTTCAAGTAATGAAACAAATGGTGTATTATCAGAATTAATAGAACAAAGAAAAGTAAAAATTAAAGATGGTAAATATTTTTCAGTTCAAGACTCAAAAACACCAAGCACGTCTACAACTTCAAACCAAACAGATTTAGAGTTTCAGGTTTTAAATTACTTAAACCAAAACCAAGGTTCCAGTTTATTAAAAATTTATTCAAAAACAGAATCAGTTGAAGAAACATATCTTACTTTGGCAGATCTACTGGACAAAAATAAAATAAAAATTGAAGATAGTAAATTTTATACAAAATAAAATCTATTTGCCTAAAATTGTTTCTAATGCAGAAGGATTAACTTCATAACCTTTAACATCAAAACTTACTTTATCATTTTTAACTGTTGACTTAAATCCAGATTTAGCAACAGTTTCCATTTTTATAGGATAACTTTTTCCCCTTGTATAACCAATAAATTGTCTTACAATAAAGTCTAAACTTTTTCCACTAATTTTACTAGATAAACTTTTTCTAACTTCTCTTTCAAGTTCAGTCTTACTAAATGCCCAATAAGGAATATTTTCTTTTAATCCAACTGTCACAACTCCCTGACTATTTGTAATGAGAGTAGTATCTTCAAAACCAATATGTTTACTGCTTAACCTTACATTAACATTCCCACCAGCAAAACTTCCAAGATTTCTCTTTTTAGTTTCTATTACATCATAAGATCTGTCTATTTCTCTATACTCAACTCTACCAGTTCTTGATTTAGATTTAGTTTTAGTTTTTATAGCAAAAGAAAGACCAAAACAAACACCCCCAATAGCAGCCATTACCTTAGGATCATAATCTCTTTCATCTGGGTCAGCTTGGCCTACAATACCTAATCCACCAATTAATAACCCTAAACCACCAGCTACAAAAAGTCCTATATTAGGCTCTTCAATTGTCTTATATTTATATTCATCAAATTTCTCCTTTTTAATTACTTCATCACTAACTCTTATAATTTTATTTTGAGAATCAATTACTTTTATTTCGAGATTATCTTTTTTTTGTTTACAACCTAACATATATTGGTGTTCTACATCAACTACTTCCTCCTTAAGTTTTAAACCTGTTGGCTCTTTTGTAACTCGGTGAGTAGATTCCATAAAAGGAGAACCATAACTAGATTTAACTGAGGATTCATAAAGTTCAGCAAAACATCCAGAACTAAATATAGAACCCAATCCCATAATCCCTGCACTTAACAGTCCTAATCCTTTTCCTCGCTTTCTCATCCAATTTCCAAATAAGTCAATATTTTTAAATCTATCTATCCCAAAAACAATTTAAACCCCAAAAACTAATCATAAAATAATGAAAATACTTGCATTTGTAGATACTCACGGAAATAAAACAGCAATTAAAAGAATAACAAAATTATCAAAAAAAGCAGATTTAATAATTTGTGCAGGAGACTTGACAAATTTTGGAGCAGACCTAAACAAATTACTAAAAGAATTAAACAAAACAAACAAAACCTTACTAATTATTCACGGAAATCATGAATTACCAAAGCAATTTAAAAAAACACCAAAAAATATTAAATTCATTCACAACCAATTATTAATAATAAACAAATATGCATTCTTTGGATATGGTGGTGGAGGTTTTGAATTAGAGGACAAAGCTTTAGAAAAACTCATACCAAAAATAAAAAATAAAATTAAAAATAAAATATTAATATTTGTAACACACCAGCCACCTTATAATACAAAATTAGATTTAATAAATAGGCAGCACACAGGTTCAAAATCAATTTTAAAGTTTATAAAAATTTTAAAGCCAAAATTAAACATTTGTGGCCATCTACACGAAAATATCAGCAAAAAAGACAAAATCAATAAAACATTTATAGTAAATCCAGGATACGGAAAACTAATAGATTTATAAATAATAAACTCTTAATTATAATTCATGCTAAACAGATTGTATAATTTTTTTGCAATAAGATCAGGATTATATCAAGAAGAAGTAGAAAGAAATAGAGAACTAACAGACCAGTTTAAAGAGTTAAATCAAACAAGTAAAGATTTAGAATCCAGATTAGAAACTGAAAGAATAAAAACAAGACGTTTAGAAAGGAGAGTAGGAAGATTAACAGAAGCACAAGAAAACTATTTTAACATCACTGTTATTAAAACTCTAATTAAAAAATCCCAAGCACCATTAGTATATGCAACAGCAGAAGGGCAAATAGCATTTTACAATCAACCTAGCGAAGAAACATTAGGAAACTTAGTAAACACAAACATAGAAGAAGTAGATTTAAAAGACTGGGTAAGCATACCTTTAGAAAATGTAAATGGAAAAGTAATAGGAGAAATTTATGGCTATAAAGTTAATAAAAAATTACTAGAAAAAATGCATGGAATATATAAATTTCTTATAGGTGAAAGAAAAACTGAAGAAATGATAAACCTTGCTTTACCTTCACAACAAAACAACTCTTAATTCTTATCCACAAAAATATCTACAAAGAAATAAAAAAAATAAAAAAATTTATCTTTTTCTTCTCTTAGCTTTTCTCTTAGGCTTAGCTCTTCTCTTTACTTTTCTCTTCACTGTTTTCTTCTTTGCTCTTCTCTTAGGCTTTGCCTTTTTCTTTGTTCTTCTTTTTTTAGCCAATCAAATCACCTCATATGTTTTTAATTTAAATATTCTATATTTATAATTAATTTTATTGCTTAAAAACCTTTCTATCACAAGTTTTTTAGGAAAATTTTTTGAAAATTAGAAAAAATATTCTTCATAACTTCCTGCTTATCCATTTTTTTTATCTTTGCAATCTCATTTACAGAAACTTCAACATTCACAGGCTCATTTATCTTACCTTTTTTATGAGACAAATAAGGAGAATCAGTTTCAGTAAACAATTGTGTTATAGGAACTTCCTCAACCAACAACTTAAACTGTGGGATTCTTGTAATAATTGGTGGTATAGAAAAACAAAAACCTAAATCACAAGCCTTTTTAACATATTTCATCTTCCCAAAAAAACAATGCATAATAACATTCTTCAATTTACTCGTCTCTAAAATTTCAATTGCTTCTAATTCAGCTTTTCTAGAATGAACTATCAAAGGTTTTTTAATTTTTTCAGCTAATTTAATAACTTTCAAAAAAGTTTTTTTCTGTTGCTCTTCTTGATCTCTAGAAAACTTAAAATCCATTCCGCATTCCCCAATTGCAATTATTTCATTTTTATGTTTTTTGATAAATTCCAACTCTTTGTCAACATCCAAATTTTCTATTTGTCTAGGAAATTCCCCAGCCTCAATTTCAAATTTTAATGCATCTAAAGGATAAATTCCTAAACTACAATAAATATTTTTATATTTTCTAGCAATTTCTAAGGCCTTCAAATTGGTTTGATGATTTACTCCTGATGTAATAACATAACAACTCTTTCTTTTACATCTTTCAATTATTTTATCTAAATTTTTTATAAGAAGCTCGTGATCAAGGTGAGCATGACAATCTACTAACATTATTAACACTCCTAAAATTCATAGTTTGTTTTATGGCCAAAGAAATAGTCTTTTTATCAAAGTTCATCATTCTTGCTGTTTGCCTTAAAGAATTTGTTTTTAATAAGTTTAAAGCTTTTTTAACATCTACAGAACCATTATAAGGTCTCTTAATATATCGTTTTAAAACAAAAGGTTTTAATATTCTCCCAACTTGAGGAGAGAAATAAACAAGATATTTATTACACAAAGAAACATAACCACTCTGCTTCAAAAATTTATAAAAATACGCTGGAAGATAAGGGATTTTTTTACTATAAACTTGAATTGAATCTATACCTACATCAAAAGAACAACTTCCATCACCATCAATATATCCAGCAACAAATTTTAGTTTTTGGTTATTATTAAATTTTTTCCAAATTTTTAAAAATTCTAATTCTAATTTTTTATTAGGAAATTTATTACAAACTTCAATACCATGTGTCCTAATTAAATACATATTTCCTATTTTTTCTTTAACAATATGAGCATCTTTACCAAGAATTTCCTTTAATTGTTTTATAATTTTATTAACAATTATAGATTCATGTAAAGATAAAGCAAAAGTTAATTTACTTTTATTACTTATAGAACCATCTGCATAATAAATTCCCAATAACCAAGGATACTTATAAAAATCTATTTCACTCAATTTATTTGAGGGTCTAAACCACTTCTTTCTAAACATTGCAACTTTTTTATAACAAGGGTGTTTTCTAAAAGGAACTTTCAAAGATTCAGGATTTAAAAAATGGGTATTTTTAATTAATTTTTTTCTATTATACCCTTTAATATATTTAAGCCAACAAGAATAAATTTCTTTATCCCAACTAAATACTTTTTTATAACAATTCTTACAAACTAATTTATTTAAACCTTCTAAAGATTTAGCTGAATATCCTTTCTCCATTTTATTAATATTAAGAAATACTCATTTATAAATTTGGCGTGGGTGTCTGCCAAGTGTGCCAGTTTACTCTAAAATACATATTACAGAACATACTTTATTTTAAACCAAACTGCCTAAAAATAAAAACAAACTTTTAAAATAAGGAAGAAGATTAATCAATATCAACAATAACAAAAACAAACTAACAGCTGTCCATATTTTCTTAGCTAAAACATCTTTCTTAACAATTGCCAAAGTAACTAAATAAAACATTCGCCCACCATCAACTATTCCAAGAGGCAATAAATTAAACAAACCAACACCAAGATTTATAATAAAAAGCCACATTATTAATTTATTAAACCAAAGAACAAAATAAGGTAATTTACCAAAAAAAGCAAACTTCTCTTTAACTTTCAAGCTCAAGGAAAAATCAGCTATACCAGCATAACCTTTAGAAGAATTATCAGGATGTTTGGCAGCATCAAACTCAAAATCGCCTTTATTCGTACCAAACTCCACTTTTTTACCAGCTCTAAAAGTTTCAGTAGCTTCAACAAAGCTTTTTTCATTAGGAGTTTTAATACCACTTATACTATAAATCACAAAAGGTGCTTCCAAACCAGCTTGCTCAACAGGCATTCCCTCAAGTAATCTATTTACAACTATACCATCAGAATAAAAAAACAAACCCTGCAAAGGAATAGCAGTAAACATACCAATTAATAAAAATATAAAACCCCAACAAATATTTGAAAAAGGTCCAGCTGACAAAATACTTAATTGTACTCTCTTACTTTTTTTAGCCATTTTTTTCTCATCAGGCTCAACAAAAGCAGCCAATATTGGACCAAATAAAGCAATACCAGAACTTTTAATTTTCAAACCAGCCCATCTAGCAAATACACCATGAGAAAATTCATGAACAGTAGCAACAAATAATATAGCTAAAATCCAGTGCCAAAAACCTAAAGTAATAGCAAGTCCAGGAATTTTAACACCAGGCAAAACAGGAGCTAAAGCAGGAGCAGCATCATTTATTAGCATATTAAAAGTTCCTTTTATTATAATAAAAATAATAAATATCATACCAGCAAAACCAGTAAATATAGAAACATATGAAAGAACACTTAATAATCTTGGAAAAGTCTTAGCAACCTTATCCATAAACTTCAAACCAAATTTTGTTCTATAAAATGCAATAATTTTAGCATGAATCTTAACTTTTTTTCTGTTTTTATAAAAAAATAATATAAGAAAACCATAAAATATAAGTGCAAAAAGCAAATCATAATTCATTTTGCAACAGTAGCTTTCTGTTTTTTAATAGCCCTAAAAGCTTTTCCTCCACATCTCTTGCAGCTTAGTCTCCGAGAAATTATATTTGCAACATTAGCTTTTATTTTTTTCTTGCACTTCCTGCATACATAAACTCTTGAGTACAATCTTTTTACAGCTTCTGGAAATCTTACCATTTCATTTTACCTGCTTAATCACCCTATCATTTAAAATAACCCAATAAGTTACTTGCTTTCCTTCTTTTACATCATCTTTCAAATCTTTAGGAACTTTAAGATCAAATGTCTCATAACTCTCCATATCCATAACATTTGCTTTGTCACCAGAAACACTTAAAATTTGTGCATCTTTTTTTTCAATTATAGGAACTTGAACATTATCATGACCAGGAATAACAATAATTTTTTTCTGTCCATTAATTATACCCACAGCCTGAATTCTGCACTTAGCATGTCCATGTTTTCCAGGCCTAGAAATTTGATTATCTTTTACAACATAAGCTACATCATCAATAATAACATAACTGCCTTTTTTTAAATTTACAGCATTACTTTGTTTAACCTCTCCCATAAAAATTTTTAAGAATGATACCTATTTAAAGATTATGCTTCTACTTCTTTTTCTTAACTTTCTTCTTAACATCTTTCTTGCACAAATCTTCAAAAACACCTTCTAAATTATTAAGCTTTAAACTCAACTCATATAATTTTTTGCTTAAATTAGCTATAGCACACCATAATTGGGCGTTACCAGGATTTTTAGCTTTTAAATAACCATTTCTACATTTACCAGACTCAGAAATCTGTTTTTCCAGATGTGCCCTCATAGAAGGCTCCAAACTTAGTCTCCACTTCATTTCTTATTTAACAAACATAAATTCTATATAAACATTTCCATTAAATTTAAATACCAAAATATTTAACAAAATCATATGAAAACAAAAAAAGGTGATTTCATAGAAATGGATTTTATAGGTAAAGTAAAAGCTACAAACCAAATATTTGATTTAACAAAAGAATCAGATGCCAAAAAAAATAATTTGTACAACCCAAAACAAACATATAAGCCAGTAAAAATCTGTTTAGGAGAAAATGAAATAATAAAAGGACTAGATGAACAATTAATCAACAAAGAAATAAACAAAACTTACAAAATAGAAATTCCACAGGAAAAAGCTTTTGGAAAAAAGAATCCTAAATTAATCAAATTAATACCAGCAAAAGTATTCAAACAGCAGAGAATAACACCTTTTCCAGGTTTGCAGGTAAATCTGGACCAAAATTTAATGGGTACAGTAAGAGCAGTATCTGGAGGAAGAATAATAGTAGACTTCAATCATCCTTTAGCAGGAAAAAACATAGAATATGAAGTAATAATAAACAAAATAATAACAGACAAAAAAGAAAAAATAGAAGCAATCCTGAAAACAGATAAATTTACTATAAAAAACAATGAATTAAAAGTAGAATTACAAATACCAGAACAATTCCAGGAAATCTTAAAAAAACAAATTAAAAATCACATAAAAAACATCAAAAAAATAACCTTTCTAAAACAACAAAAAAAGAATACAAAAGATTAAATATAACATATTATATTTAACTACTATGGATATGTATAACCAAGAAGCAGAGCAGCAACAACCTTATCAAATACCACAACCTATACAGCAGCCAACTAATCTAAAATCAGATAAATTTGATATAGACGACGAATTAGAAGAAATTCTGGCAAAGCAAAAAGCAAAGATCAAAGTCATTGGTTGTGGAGGAGGAGGAAATAACACAGTAGACAGAATAGCAGAAGTAGGAGTTATAGGAGTAGAAACAATAGCTCTGAATACAGATGCTCAGGATCTTCTCTACACAGGTGCTCAGTCTAAAATCCTTATAGGAGAGGAAGTAACTCATGGATTAGGAGCAGGCTCAATGCCACAGATAGGAGAAGAAGCAGCAAGAGAATCAGAACATGCTATAAAACAAAAATTACAGGGGGCAGATATGGTTTTCATCACCTGTGGTCTTGGTGGTGGAACAGGTACAGGTTCAGCACCAGTTGTAGCTGAAATAGCAAAAAAACTTAATTGCTTGACTGTAGCAATTGTAACAATCCCATTTGAAATGGAAGGAAGAAGAAGATTTGAAAATGCTACTTTAGGTTTAGAAAAATTAGAAAATGTAGTAGACACACTAATAGTTATACCAAATGATAAATTATTAGAATTAGCACCTGATTTACCTTTACAAACAGCTTTCAAAGTAGCAGATGAAATATTAACAAACGCAGTAAAAGGTATAGCAGAACTAGTAACAAAAGCTGGTCTAGTAAACCTAGATTTTGCAGATATTAAAACAGTAATGGGCAAAGGTGGAGTTGCTATGATAGGTGTAGGTGAATCAGACACAGAAAACAGAGCAACAGAAGCAGTTGAAAAAGCAATTAACAATCCTTTACTAGATGTTGACATTACAGGCGCATCAGGTGCACTTATTAATGTAATTGGTGGCCCTGACATGACTCTGGATGAAGCAAAAAAAGTAGTAGAAACAGTTTCTGCAAAATTATCAGAAGATGCAAGAGTAATCTGGGGAGCACAAATATCAGAAGACATGGCTTCTAACTTAAGAACAATGCTTATTATAACAGGTGTTCAGTCACCGCAAATATTTGGCCCAAAGAAAAAAATAGCAGAAAAAGAAAAAAAGGAAATTGAAGAAGAATTAGGTATTGAATTTATTAGTTAAAATGTTTAAATTAAGAAAAGATGAGAGACATATAACTGAATATCAACCTTCTGGTCCAATTAAAAATTTTCCAGCAATTATTTTTTTAAGTTATGAAAAACATACAGATCCTATTTCAGATGCTTCAAGTGAATATTTAGAAATTTTCTTTAATTTTTCAAAGAAAAAAAAGAAAGATTATGAATGTATAAGATCAAATGGAAAACTAGAAGTCACTAGTAACTGCCTAGATGATGGGTGTAAAATAGATATAAAAAAAGATTTAGAAAGTATAGACTCAAAAACTTTAGATGAGGTTTTACAGCAAATATTGCCAGAAGCACAAAGTATAATAAGAACACTATTAGAGGCTGTGCTGAAACCCTCAAAAAATCAATAATTAATCTTTCTAGGTTATATGCA
>CBFDDQ010000031.1:0-11033 GCA_965603615.1 Candidatus Woesearchaeota archaeon | reverse complement strand
ACCCAGAAAGTATCTTCACCAAGGGGATGGGTATCTGGGATTGTAAAATCATATACTTCTTGTTCTTTTATCTGTTCTATCTTCTTAACTTGTATATAAGCTAAATCACCAGTATTTATTTTATCTTTTACTGCCCTTTTCATAAACATAACCTGATTTCCTACAGCAATACTATCACAAACAAAACTTCCTTTTACTTTCTTCACTAAAATTTCAGCTTTTTTAAGTTTATATTCTAAATAAAAACCAATCTGTTTCACAAAATTTTCAGCAGAATTTCCGCTTATAGTAATTGTATTATCTTTTTCTTTGATACTAATGCAACCAAACCTTAGCAATAATAAATGTAAATCATCAATCATTTGATTACTTGCAGAACTCAAAGTAATAGCCCTTCTTGACTTTTCTACGCAACCATCACAATCAAAATATCCTTTTAACAATTGAGCAACATATTTCTTAGGAGAATTAAATACAAATTTTGATATCTTAACATTTCTGGATTTTTGTTTTAGAGGATAATCAAACAATGAATTTAATATATGAACCAGAGTTAAATTAGTATGTAATTCTGGTGTTTTTCCTTCTCTTTGAACATAAATAGGATTAATACTTAAATTATTACAAATCTCTACAAACCTTTTACCTAATACCTCTTTACCCACTATAAATTTTTTAAATGAACCATCACCAATAAACAAACCAGCTAAATAAAATAATTCTTTGAAATCTTGTGGTAATTTAATCTCATTAGAATTTCCACCATATTGTTTTCCAGTTCTATAAAAAATAGTATTAATATTATCATAAATATAATTTATATCTAAATTAAATAATTCAACTAAGTTTAATAAATCTTTAAGTAAATATCTTTTTTTCCAGCTTCCATGATAAAAAGACTTTGTTTTAATATCAGTTTTAATTTTATTTAATCCATAATCTAATATTTTATTTTTTAACTCTTCACCAAATTCTTCTTTTAATCTAACATAAAAATTCTTTTCAGATAATTTATATAAAACCGTTTTCTTCAAATCTACATTTGATTCTGTATTCAACTTTCTCGCACAAACAACCCTGTCTCCAATCTTTATATCTTTAGCTTCCTTATCTTTAAAATCTCCATTTTCTAAAACAGCATATTTATGCTCTGGTGTAGTAGAAACTTCAAAACCATTTCTTAAAGTAATTTTAAATAATATATCATTCTGCAACTTCCATGCTAATTCAATAGGTTTTTTCTCAATTCTTCCAGTATCTTTATTTAAAGAAAATATTTCAATCTTTTTATTATAAATATTATAAATTAATTCTTCATCTGTCTGTTTAAATTTAGAACCTACTCTCTGAGACCTCTCAAATAACTCTTTAGCTGTTACTACACTACCATTTGTTAACATTAATTTTGTAGAACCACTAACACATTTTCCATGATGAATATGGGCACTAGTGCAGATATTTCTAATATTCTTTGTTTTCCTCATTAATTCTTTTATTTTCTCTATGCCTTTCTTGTCTTCAGCCATAATAAAGTTTTCAAAAAATTAGATATTTAAATGTTTCTTTTATACTAAATCAGACAGTTTTTGACCAAGAAGTCCTCTTATTTCATTAGCAACTTTTTCAACTTCTTTTCCTAAAGATTGCAATAAATACTGTTGAGCAATAGAAGGGAATAACATAGAAGCAGCTTTATCCTTTTGATAGACTCCAACTGTTTCACAGCTTCTTATTTGAAAACCATGAATAGATAACATACCTTCGGTTTTATTTCTTTCATCTATTCCTTTACCTATATTACCCAAAATTTCTTTTACTGCATTTTCTAAACCAGGAGGAGAAGGGATACAATTATAAGGAGAATTCAAATGTTTTGCATATACAGAGAATAATAATTTGGATTGATAACCTCCTTTAAAGACAATTCTATCTTCTACTTCTACGAATTTTTCTTTTAAAGCTGGAACAACATACTCATTAAAACCATCTAGTGAAGGTCCATCTTTAAATATAAAATTTCCTGACGCCATTATTTATCATCCTCAACCTTTCTTGTCTTCAGCCATAATAAATTTTCAAAAAATTAGATATTTAAATGTTTCTAATAAAGTTCAGTTCTAATTGTCATAGGATTATATTTATCAATATGTCTAATAGGTGCTTCATAAACCATATCTAAAAAATGATTTAATGGAGTATCCCCTTCAAAATCTCCTTTAACATTTTCCAAATCTTTCACATCTAAACTGCCTAATAAAACTCCCTCTGCATAATAATGACTCTCATCATTAGGATCTTTATCAGTATAACTATCAAAAACCCTTTTTGGACCTCTAACACACCTACTGTAATTAACCCCTCTTAACCAATTTCCATCTTCAAACTTCATAGGGGGTATAACTTTAAAGTAAACAACAGTTTCAGGTAATTTTCTTATAACAGCTTCTGGGCATCTATAACCATGGCCAATTAGAGTACCTTTTTTTCTTTCAAAATAATCTTTAGGCATCAAACTATATTCTAAATGTCCAGGAAGTCTTAAAGGTCTCATAGAAAAAGTCATTGGAACAGTTTTTTTAAAAAATTCAGAAAAATATCTTTGAAGATTTCCTAACCATTCTTTTCCACTTTTATCTTTTTTTAATATTTCTTCCAAATCAAGTTTACATTCTTTTAATTCAAATTCTGCTTGAAATACTAAAGTATCAATAAACTCAGCTTCCTCTAACCTTTTCAAATCAATAACTCTGCCAGCTTTTAATTTTCCATCAACTTCCATTAAAGCAGGTTCATAACCCTTTATTGTAGTTCCTGTCCTGTCTTCAGCAAAAAATTCCCTCTCCAAAAAACTTAGTCTTAATTTTTTCATTTCTATCTTCTACCTCTATACTCTAAAATTTTTCCACCCTCTCCTAAAATTTTCTGAGCACTATGAGGAGACTTTTTCAAAACCCTCATCAATATATCTTCAGGTTTGTAAATAAAAGGTAAAACCTCTTGTGCATTTTCAGGGTGTAAATGTGTTAACTCATCTGCTATCATACTTCTTGTAGAATCATCTCTTTTAACATAACCAGAAACAAATTTTTCTTGCAGTCTTTTGCCAAAATCTTCAAATCTCAACATTCCATAATTATCATGGTCTGGATTAGCAACTTCCCCTATAACACTTCTTATATAAGGATCAACTAACAATCTAAATTCTTCTTTTTTCAATAACTTAGCACTAAAAATCCCCTCCATTAAACTAGCATATTTGTCAATAGCCTCATTAGAAAGATATCCCAAATAAAATGTCTCTCTAAACTCTTTATTCCTTAAAAATATTTGGAATCCTCTAGGAACAAAATCCAAACTTAAATCTTCACAATGGTTTCTTAAAACATCTTCAACAATTATATTGCCAAATCCTCCCGGTCCTAAGTTATATAACATCTCCCAAAATCTTCCATTATTTAATTTTTTTATTAATTCACTATCAACTACACCCTTAAACATAGAATCTTCTTTCTCAACTAAATGATCATATACAATATCATGACCATGAAGATAACCAGGAAATCCACCTTGTTCATAAGTTAATAAAGCTTGGTTTACAGATATATTCAATAAAGTTTCTAAATCCCAATCATTAAATTTTTCTCTTGCCCATTTTCTTCTACTTTCTTTTTTCTCTTTGCTTTCAGGAGTTTCACCATGTCCTCCATGATAACCATCAAGGTAGGTTAAAACTCTCCAAAAAGTACCAATTTCGACCTGTACTAATAAATCCAAAACACTATTATCTAAATCTTTAACATTTCTAAAATTATAAGTATATTGCCCAAGATATTGGCTTCTAAATCTCCTATCATCTCTTCTTAACTTTTTTTTAGATTTCTCAATTTCTTCAGGAGTATTATCAGGAAGAATCTTAAGTTTAAATTTATCTAAGGTTACATGTTGAACAGGCATATTTATACAATCTAATTTCACTTTAAATACATTTATATCATCAGAAATATACTTCAAAATTAACTCTTATACCACACATCAGCCTCAACATCATGCACAACTTGTTTATCACCATCACTATAAATTCTGATATTATGTCCAACTAATTCTTTAGGTAATTCACCCCAAAAAGTTTGGTTTCTTCCATTCCAAACCAACTTTTTGTCTACAACAAACTCAGTTTTAATCTGACCAAACCTAATACTTATTCTATCCCTGTTAACTCTTGGTTTACTAACTTTCAAAACTCTAGCTTCCAATTTCAAAGGTAAATCCATTTTAACCACTTAATTTCTTAACAATTTCCTCAAGTAAATCTGGTCTATCCTTTTCAGGTTCTATATCACCTATATTATCAGGAACACCACCATAATCTGGATGAACAGAACTTTTAACTAAATGAAATTCACAAACATCTATCTCATCTACCACAACAGGATTTTCTCCATATTGATTTAAACCATACCATTCAATAAAATATTTAGCAGAATTTTCACAGTCCTCAACTTCACAAAATCCCATCTTATCTTGAACTATCAGCCTGTCTCTCCAACTCCAGTTTCTTACTAACAGCAGTTGATTTAGATTCACAATTATAAGCATTAATTATTTCTTCAGCCAAGCACTCAACAAATTTCTTTTTAGAATTAAAAGATTTAGAATAAGCACCCTGCACCATCATCCTCATAGCAACATCAACTCTTCTCTGCGGTGCACAATCTACAGCCTGTGGATATCTAGCACCACCATACTCAATTGCAGTTATCTCTTCACGAGGAGCAGCATTTTCCAAAGCTTTGACAAAAACCTCAACAGGATTCTTGCCTAATTTACCCTCAATAATCTCAAAAGCTTTCTTAACCATATTATAACTCCTCTGTCCTTTGCCAGAACAATGGCCAGAACTGATTTTATGCTTCTTACCCCTATGCCCTGGTATCATTAAATGATTTATCAGTCTCTCAACTATATTATTTTTGTTTTTATGAAATCTTACTTTTGTATTTCTTCCCCCAGTTTTTACAACATACAAAGGCCTTAAATTAATATAATCTTTCAGACCAGGATCTAAAACTTTAATGCCTTCAACTCCCCATTTGTTAAATAAGTTAATCATCTTACCTTCTACCTTTCTCAATCTTTCCGCTAACCAAAGCTTTCAAGCTCTGGTCATTTACTTTTAAAACTTGCCACCTAATACCAGGAATATCACCTTTTGATCTTCCTCTTGAACCGCCAATACACTCAATTAAAACCTCATCATGCTCATCTATAAATTTTATAGCATTATAGCCAGGAACAAAAGCAGTAACCTTTCTGCCGTTCTTAACCAATTGGGTTACCACACATTTTCTCATAGCTGAATTTGGTTGCTTTGCCTCTCTCTGAACCTTTTCAAGAACTATAGCCTTAGCTTGTGAAGCACCAACCAATGGATCCGACTTAATTTTTAAATTCTTAGCTTTCTTAACAAACCAGACATCATTCCATCTAAACTTCTTCCTTCTATTCTTAAGCTTCTTTCCAGCTCCTAATCCTCTAGATTTTTTACCCATTTTATATCAAAGAATTAAATATTTTGGTTTATAAACCTTACTACACTAATTACTTTTGGTAAAAGTTAAAAGAATTAATTATAAGAATATTTTACTTTTTATTTATCTAATTCAGAAACAAAAAGAAGGTAGTTTAAACTTACATAACTTCTTTCACCATTGTCATATTTGATTTCAAGTTCAATAATCCCACTTTGACAATCAATTCCTAAAACTTCATATCTCCTTCCATCTAATTTAATTTCATCTCTATAATTTTCTTGTGCATCATCTATTATAATAAATTTTTTCCCTTTAAATCCTTTCATCATAATACTCTCTAGTGTTATAACTTCTAGACTACTTCTTAATCTTCTCCCTCCCATTTCATTCTTATGGAACTTTTTTTTTCTACTTTTTGTTTGTTTTGGCATTTTTATTCTCCTTGGACTAAAAAATCTTTAACAGCTCTTGCAAATTCATTTAAACCAAGTTGTGTATCAATATGATAAGTAGTTACAAATCTTGGTGCTTGGATAATTCCATCATTGCAAAGTTTTGGAATATCAACATAATTTGCAAAATCACCATCCCAAGAAGTATTATGCCAATCTTTTCCAGTTTCTTTTGACCATTTATCTAAGGCTTCATCATTTGGAAAAGCCAATTTTCTTGGATGTGGACAATTGCAACGTCCTTCTACCCTTATAACTTGCCCATAATTTTCAGGTTGATTTTCACCAACAATAGGATATTTTCTTTTATGCATTTCTACCGCGACTTCAAGCGGCAGACCATCTCCATCTTCAGCTGAAGTCACCCAATAATACCAAGCACGCTCAAATTTCCAATCACTGAGTTTTCCAGTAATAGAATACGGAACTCCACATTTATTTTTTTCTCCTCGAACAATCTCAATTCCAGCTAAATATAATTCTTCTTGAATCTGTTCGTCTGATTTGTTAATTCCTGCTAAATTTATCATTTTAATCAACATATATACCCTAATATATCATTTAAAAGCTTTTCGTAGAACCCAAAAAATGAAATTTTTTGTAATCATTCAATAACAATCTCATCACTAAAATATCTTTTAACAATTTCCTGCATCTCTTTTAATTTACTCTTATCTCTGCCAAATAAAAATCCTTTTGTCTTATTATCTTCTGTAGAAATAACAACCTTATCTCCTCTCTTCTCAACATTAGTTTTCAAAGGATAAATTAAATTTTTTACAAACTTAACAACATCATCATTATACTCAATAACCTTTAAAGGTTTCTTATATTTTTTGCTCAAAATTCTTATATTGTTCCCTTTCTTGCCTATTGCCTTGCCAATATAACCAGGATTCACAATAAAAACTAATACCTTATCACTAAAAAAGCAGTCTTTAACAAGAACACCTGTATATCCTTCAAAAATTTTAATATAACCTAAAGTTTTTGCATCTAATTTCATTTTAACAGCTCAAAACACTTATGGAATGAGGTCTCTTGCAAATCAAAGCAATCTCAGAACTAGGTTCTTTAAGCTCAATAACCTCAATATCATAACTTTTAACTTCCTCTCTAATCTTATCAAGACAGTTTGAAGCTAAAAATACCTTCTTCACCTTCCCAAGTTTCAAATTCTTCAAAGTTCTCTCAGTACCAAATACAAGATTTTTCTCTTTCAAAGCATTTTTTAATTCATCCAAGCTCATTTTTTATCCTGCATCTTAACAACCAAATCAGGTAAACCAGTTCCTAAAGGAACAGGCTGGTTTATAATAACATTTTCAATTACAGAATTCAAATTATCCTTTTCACCTAACAAACTTGCATTTATTATATGCCTGATTGGAGTTTCAAAACTAGCCCTAGCCAAAACAGAAGCTTTATCACCAGTTATACCACTTCTTGTTATACCTTTTATCCTTCCAGAACTAGTAAGCATGTCAGCAATAAACATTATATGTCTCAAATCTATATCCAAACCTTGATCAGTAATAACTTTTAAGCTTTCATTTATTATAGTTTGTCTTGCTGCTTCAACACCCAAAACCTTATGCACTTCAAACAAATCATTGCTTACAGTTCTTTTAGAATCAACACCATTAATATCTAAAATATCTTTTAAATTTGTTCCAGCAGTTAAAATCATGAATTCTCCCTTATCCTTAACAGGCAGTACTTGTTTTATTTTCTTAACACCAGAAATATAAACATCTTTGGCTTTTTCTTTTAATTTGTACAAATCAAGCAGTTCATTTTCTTTTACTGAACTTTTTAACACAAGCTTATCCTTTACCAATTTGATTTTTGTAGTCTTTAAACCTTCTCCAAGCCTCTTGTATACCTCACTGGATTTTAATCCAATTTCACTTAATCTCTTAGTATTCAATGAAATTTCAATTTGTAGACCAGTAATATTAATCAAAATATCAGTTGCTAGTTCATTTAATTTAACCTCTTTTATTGAGGCAGCTAACTTTTTTACTTTTTTAGCATCTTTGCTGTAAGGTTCTTTTAAATAAATCTCCATCATTGGAGTCTTAATTGTTTTTCTTGCATCAAATAATTCTATAATTCTAGGTAAACCAGAACTAACTGAAACTTCTGCTACACCTGCAAAGTGAAATGTCCACAAAACCATCTGTGTACTTGGCTCGCCAAAACTCTCAGCAGTTATTACACCAATACTTTCACCAGGATTTATTTTTGCTCTTTCATATTCCTCTTTTATATGTTCCAGAACTTTTAAAGAATCTTTTTTGGTTAATTTCCTGTCCAAAGCTTCTTTTTTAAATTCTTTTAGTATTTTCAGAGGAATTCTTCCTTCAAATTTTTCAATTACATCATCCATTTTAATGTCTTTCTCCCTTAAATCTAATTTCAACATTAATGCCCATTTCTTTTAATTCTTTTTGAAGTTCATCAGCATACTCTACTGCTCTTGTCTTCAATCTTGCTTTAATTCCATATGACATTTTTCTCATTTCATCTCCACTAATTAAACCTTCTAAACACTCTTCAACAGAACCAAATTCTCTTTTATAACTTTCTGTTTCATCACACCAAGATTCCATTAACCTAACTACTCCCTCTGGCATATGATGAGCATAAAATGTTCTTGTCTTTTCATGCCAAAAATGATATCCTTTATCTCTTATAAAATTTTTACAAGGAGATAATCCAACCTGATAAACCTCTTGATGATTTTTTTGGGGGTAAATTAATATTTTTAGTTCTTCCATTCTACTCATCAATTTTAATAATTTTAGTTCTTCTCCCATCTTACTCACCAATCACGTCCTTTATTGCTTTAACAACATCTATGGTTCCAGCTTCTGATTTTGAAACATCAATTCCATCCTCACCATACATAAATTGTATAATACTTTTATTTGCATCTCTAACTGTTCCATCATATTCAACTTTTAAATCCTGTAAAGCATTTGACAACCTTCTATACAAATAACCTGACTTAGGGGTTCTTAGGGCAGTATCCATCAGAGCATCTCTTCCTGTCATTGCATGAAAGAAAAATTCAGTAGGTTTCAGTCCATCTTTAAATCCTCTAGAAACAAATCCACGGGCATCAGCACCCAAATCACCTTCTTTAAACAAGCTTAAAGTTCTATCATAATATCCTTTCTCAATTCTTTTTCCTCTTAAAGACTGTTGTCCAACACAAGCTGCCATCTGTGCTAAATTTAATAAATTACCTTTTGCTCCTGATTTTGCCATTATCAAACTTGGATTATCATCTCTGGCATACTTAACAACTATATCTCCAATTTTGTTTCTAACTTTGTTCAATAATTCTAAAGCTCTTATCTCCATTGTTTCTCTAACAGTTTTTCCAGGTAAAGCTCCTAATTTTCCATCATTATAAAGTTCAATATACTTGTTAACATTTTTCTTGGCATCTCCAAGTAAACTATTTATTTCTTCTTTTGCATTAACAGGCAGGTCAGTATCTGAAATTATAGTTGTAAAACCAAACTTCAATAAAACTTTAATTCCCAGCCTAAATATTTTTCCAATTATATCCAGAGTAATTTCAGGGCCATACTTTCTGTAAAGATCCCTTATCAAAACACCAGATTCCTCACCAATAGAATTACTGTCAATTATTCCTGATAATAATTTTCCATTTTTAATATAAATATAACTGTCATATTTGCATTCATGATAAATTCCTTTTATACATTTCTCGCAATCCCTGTAATTTCTTGAATAACCTATATAATTAAAATCTTTAGGTAGTATAGCACTAAATACTTCTTTTCCAGTAACTTTTTCTTTAAACTGTGGCAGTTCATCAACACCTATTGAAATTAAAAAATCATATGCTTCCTCTTTGCTCAAAATAGTATCTTTTGTTAACAAATAATTTCCAGTAACACTGTCTTCTATACAGCCAATTATATTCTTCCCATGTTTTGGTGCCATTATTTGTGTCTGCACCTGCATTAAAATATCTGCTTCAGCTCTTGCCTCCTCACCCTGAGGTATGTGTAAATTCATCTCATCTCCATCAAAGTCTGCATTATAAGGTGAACAAACAGAAGGGTTTAACCTAAAACTCTTTCCAGGTAATAATTTAATCTTGTGGCACATAATACTCATTCTGTGTAATGAAGGTTGTCTGTTAAATACAGCAACATCACCATCCATTATATGTCTCTCAACAATAAAGCCATAATCCAAATCCTTAATTAATTGTTCAACAGTATCAATAGTTATTTTTTTCTTCTTCCCATCATTCCTTATTATATAATTTGCTCCAGGATATTTTTTAGGTCCATTCTTAATCAGTTCAGTCAGCCACTTTTTGTTCCACTCAGTAACTCTCTCAGCTACAGTTAATTCATATGCAATCTTTTTAGGAACACCAACCTCATTAAAATCAATCTGTGGATCAGGGCTTATTACAGTTCTTGCAGCAAAATTAACTCTCTTACCAGCTAAATTGTGTCTGAACCTTCCTTCCTTGCTTTTGATTCTTTCAGTTAAAGTTTTTAATAATTGTCCTGACCTATGCCTTGCAGGAGGAACCTGTGCTATAGAATTATCAAAATAAGTTGTAATATGGTACTGAAGTAAATCCCACAAATCTTCGATTATAACTTCAGGAGCTCCAGCATTAATGTTTTCAAATAATCTCTGGTTAATCCTTACTATATCTCCAAGTTTGTGAGTCAAATCATCCTCACTTCTCTCACCAGTTTCAAGAGTAATAGAAGGTCTTATAGTTACAGGTGGAATAGGAAGTAAATTTAATATCATCCATTCAGGCCTTGCATATTTTGGATTTAAACCAAGAAGATAAGAATCATTATCAGGTATAGTTTCTAATCTTGCTTTTATATCTATTGGGCTTAATCTTTTATCTCTCTCTAAAAAAGTTGAAGGTTTTTCTAATTTAACTACATACTGCTTAGCATTGCAATGAACACACTTTTTTAAATTTTTCAAACTCTGTTAATAACACTACTATTGAGCTTAGCAGTGAGAT
>CBFDDQ010000030.1:0-12365 GCA_965603615.1 Candidatus Woesearchaeota archaeon | reverse complement strand
AGGTGAATGTCATGAAGTAGATAGATTGTTCTGCTTTGTTTAGGTGTGATATTATTTTTTGCGCACATAAATCTTCCGGGCAGAAATAATTTTCTATAGAAGTATTGGTAAATTGAAATTTAGTGTTTTTAGTTTTTTCACCTGCTCCAAAAGTTCCTTTGTATAATTCATTAAATTCCTGCTTGTAATTATTAATTATTTCTTTAGATTTTATTATTATTAAATTGTTGTTGTTTTTAGTTGTTCCTCTAATTGTTGGATTCATTGAGCCTGTGATTAGAATTTTATCGTCGAGAATACAGAATTTATTGTGCATTAACTGGTAGCCTTTATTTGTTACTGAATTTGAAACTTTGTTTTGAATATCTGTGATTAATATTGCTTGTTTTTGTTTTAGTAAATCCTGCAGTTCTGGGATATTTAAATCATAGAAAGCACATTGTATTTTTTCTGAATTTTGTATTGTATTAATAACTATTTCTTTGCAATCATCTTTTGGGCAAAAATAAATTTTTATATCTAAAGGTTTATTTATTTTTAGAGCTGTGGTTTCTATTGTTGTTGAAAGTATAATTATTGCTCCTAAAATTATACAGATAACAGCTGTTAAGATTAAATTTTTTTCCTGCATTGATTTTTAGATTGAGGAAAGAGTTATAAGTTTTTATGTGTTTTATTACAAACGAAAAATATATAAATTGATATTTTTAATAGTATAAGATATGGCAAGAAAATATATTGTAGAGATCAAACCACTTAAAGAAGCTTTAAAAAATTTTGCTAGTTATTATAATAAAATGAAAGTGGGAAAAGTAGTAAAGAGAAAAGAAAGTGTTGGTTTTAGTAATGTGCATAATTTTAGAAAATTTTTTTCAGAAAAAAGAATGGAGCTGTTAAGCGCAATTAAACATCAAAGACCTAAATCTATTTATCAATTAGCTAAAATTTTAAATAGGGAATATAAAAATGTTCATGAAGATGTTGGATTATTAGAAGAATTAGGTTTAATAACAAAAGAAAATCATTGTGTTGAAGTTGAATTTGAAAAATTATGTATAGAAGTTGCTGTGTAAAGATGAAATGTTTAGAATGTGGTAATTTAATGAAAGAAGTTGAAGTAAAAGTTCAAGATTCAAAAAGTCCTGTTATTAGTTATCAATGTGGTGAGTGTGGTTATTTTGATTTTGAAAAAAATTCTATAAATAGAGTTATTGATGAAATTAGTTCTTAAGAAAGAGTTATAAATTTTTTTGTTTTAAGAAGAGTATGGAATTAGTAGCACCTGCTGGGAATTGGGCAATGCTGAATGCAGCTATAAAAGCTGGAGCTGATGCTGTTTATTTTGGCTTGAAAGATTTGAATATGAGGCATTCTGCTAAAAATTTTGATTTGAAAGATTTAGATAAAATTGGCAAATTGAAAATTAAGAAATATTTGTGCCTGAATACTGTTATGTTTGACAAGGATTTTAAAAAAATTGAAAAAATTTTGGATAAAGCTAAAGGCAATATTGATGCTGTGATTTGTTCTGACATGGGTGTTTTTAATTTAGCAAAAAAGAAGAAAATTCCAATACATTTGAGCACTCAGGCTAGTGTTGCAAATTCTGAGGCTATTAAATTTTATAAAAAATTAGGTGTTAAAAGAATAGTTTTGGCAAGAGAATTTAATTTGGAGCAGATTAAAAAATTAAAAAGAAGTGGTATGGAAATTGAATGTTTTGTTCATGGGGCTATGTGCATGGCTGTATCCGGAAGGTGTTTTTTGAGCCAGGATTTATTTGGTATGAGTGCAAATAGAGGGAGATGTGTACAACCGTGCAGGAGAACTTATGATTTGGTTGATAGAGAAACTGGCAATAAAGTAAATATTGGAAGAGATTATATATTGAGTGTTAAGGACATTTGTGCTCTGCAATTTATTGATGAACTGAAAAAATTAAAAATAGATGCTGTTAAAATTGAGGGGAGAAGCAAAAGTCCTGAATATGTAAAAACTGTTGTTGAGGTTTATAGAGAAGCAATAGATAATAAATTGAATGATAAAAAAATAAAAGAGTTGATTGAAAAATTAAAAACTGTTTATAACAGAGGTTTCTCTTCTGGATTTTATTTTGGAAAACCTGGAGATAGCGAATATATTAATCATTATGGAAGTAAAAGCAAGAGAAAAAAGAAAATTATTGGTATTATTTTAAATTTTTATAAAAAAAATAATGTAGCTATTTTTAAGATATATACTGGAAATTTGAAGATTGGAGATAAAGTTCTTGTTATAGGCAATAAAACTGGTGTTGTTGAGCAGGAAATTAAAAGCATGGAAATTGAGCATAAGAAGGTTAAAAAAGTTGGAAAAGGCGGATTAGTAGGCGTTTTAATGGATAATGTTGTTAGAAAGAATGATAATGTTTATCTTGTAAAAGCATAAAATTTAAATATAGCTGATTTTTAATGATGTGTTATGGGTAGGATAAAGACTACACAGGTTAAGAGAATTTCACAGAAATTAGTTAGTGAGCACAGAGATAAGTTTAAACAGGATTTTGAAGGTAATAAGAAAATTGTTGATGGACTGTTAGATGTTCCTTCCAAAAAATTGAGGAATGTTATAGCAGGTTATGTGACAAGATTAGTGAAACAAAAAGAATAATAGTTTAATTTATATTCTATAATATATATTTTACAAACAACTGGCACACTTGGCAGACACCCGCGCAGGGTATATAAAGGAGTTTTTTAATAGTATAATATGAGAAAATCTTTACTTTTAGCTATTGAAAAAGCTAGATTAGTAAATACTAAACCAATAAAAAATGAAAAATTAACAAAAGAATTGGCTTATGTTCTTGGTGTTATAAATGGAGATGGACATGTTTCTCAAAGAAGGATAATACTATCTGCTATTGATAAAGATTTTGTTAAAAATTTTAAAAATAATTTAGATAAATGGTCTAGATATAGTTCGAGATTTTTTAGTAGGACAATTAAAACTGATGATAAAATTAGAAATAGAAAAATTCAGTGGGTTTGTTATTTAGATTCTGTAAAGATTGAAGGTTTTATTAAAAATTTTGATTATAATAATTTAAAAGATATAAATCACAAAATACAATTTATTAAAGGTTTTTTTGATAGTGAGGGTTCATTTTCTAAAGATTATGAATTGATAGCTTATAATAAAGATTATGCTAAATTAAAGTTAATCAGTGGCTTTTTATTTGATTTAGGATTAGATAATAGAATTAAAACTTATACCGTAAAGAATATAAACAATGAACTTATTAAATATCATTACCTGAAAGTGTTTGGTAAGGCAAGATACTTGTTTTATCAAAAAATAGGATTTAGTATTCAAAGAAAACACAAAAGACTGAAAACTTGGGCTCAAACTATTGGGTTCAAATACAAGGAGGAGATATAATATGACAGAAGAAACTAAAGATAAGAAGAAATTTACTGATGACCACATAGTGTTTGTTGGCCCTAAACCTTTTAAAGCATATTAGTTAATTCTATATGTTGAAGTGTGAATTATGTAACTGGGGTCGTAATGCAGTTTACAACTCAGGGAGCAGATGAGGTAGTGATTAAAGGGAGAGGCAAATTTATTACAAGGTGTGTAGATATATCAGAAGTTTCTACAAAGAGATTTCTAGAGAACAAAATTGAATTGAAAGACATAAAGATTGACAGTGAGGAGTTTGAAAACAAAGAGGGTAAACAAATCAGAGTTTCTACTATAGAAATTACTTTGAAAAAGATTTAATTTTTTCTTTTTTCTTATAATTTAATATAGTGGCTCCACCCGGATTTGCACCGGGGATCTTCGCCTCATGAAAGCGACGTCTTAGCTACTTGACCATGGAGCCATAGAAAGAATTAGGATATCTTTATTTTAAAAGGTTTTTGATATTGTTTTGAACTTTTTCTATTTGATTTTTTTGGTATTTGTGCTGCTTCCAGGTGCCTATAGTTACACCATCATCTTTGTATCTTGGAATTATATGGAAATGTATATGAGGAACTAGTTGTCCTGATGCTTTTTTGTTGTTTTGTATTATATTTACTCCTTGAGCTTGTTTTAGGAGAGCTATTGAGAGTTTTTTGACTGTTTTAACTGTTTTATTTAGTAAATCTTCTGGAATGTCTTCTATAGTTTCATAATGCTGCTTTGGTATGACTAGAGTGTGTCCTCCCTGCTTTGTTGCTGGTGATATATCTAAAAATGCCAAAGTTTCTTTGTCTTCATAGATTATATTAGCTGGGATTTATTTTTTTATTATTTTACAGAAAATGCAGTCTTTCATAATAAATTTATATGGTAAGTTTTATAAATAGTTTATTGTTGTGTATTTGATATGTTTACAGCAATTAAAAATAAAGCAAGTAATGTTAAGCAGATTTATGATGATAAAGTGAAGAAGAGTGTTAAAGCTGTATTAGACAAAACTACAATTGATGATAAGTTAGTAGCTGGTGTTAAACATGTAAAAAAAGAATATAAGAAGAGTATGACTACTGCTTTATCTGCAGCTTTGGCATTTGTAATGGCTTTGTATATAAGAGATGTTGTTAAAGAATGGATTAACTGGATTTTAGAATTTTTTGAGATAGGTGAAGCTACAGGCTTGGTTTATCAAACTGTGATTGCTTTGGTTGTTTTAACTATATGTGTATTTGGTATAATGTTCTTATCCAGATGGAAAGAAAAAGAATAAAATAAAAAAATTATCTTCTTCTTCTCTTCTTAGCTTTTTTTCTTCTCTTTGCTTTTCTCTTAGGTCTTCTCTTTGCTTTTCTCTTAGGTCTCTTCTTCTTTTTACCTAATTTTGTAAGCTGTTTATTAAGTTGTCTAATTCTAGCTCTTACTTGTTTTGCAGTTTTTAATTTTGCCATTTAATTTCACCTCATTTTTGTTAATAATTATAGAATATATTAAGATTTTATTATTTAAAAGTGTTTTTATTTTACTTTTTTACCTAATTTTTCAAATTTTTCTCCAATTAGGATCTTGTAGATTATATCTTTCAAATCTTTTATTTTAACTCTTATTTGCTGAGTGCTATCTCTATTTCTTAATGTCACAGATTTGTCTTTTAATGTATCAAAATCTATTGTGCAGCCTAACAATGTTCCTATTTCATCATTTCTTGCATAACGTCTTCCAATTGAACTTGTGTCTTCATAGACGCAAGGATATAAGGTTTTTAATTCATCGTAAATATCTTTTGCTTTTTTAACTAGAGATGGTTTGTTTTTTACCAAAGGAAATACTGCTAATTTAATTGGTGATAATTTTGGATGAAGCTTTAGAACTATGTTGCCTCTTTCTTTATCATCATTATATGCATCAATTATGAAAGCTAAGAAAGCTCTTTCTACTCCTTGTGATGGTTCTGCTGCTACATATGGAATAATTTTTTGTTTTGTTTTTTCATTGTATAAAGTTAAGTCTTTTTTTGAAAATTTCATGTGCTGCTGCAAGTCAAATTGAGTTCTGTCTGCTTGTCCGTGAAGTTCTTTCCAACCAAAAGGAAACCTGTATTCTATATCAAAACATGCTGCTGCATAATGTGATAATTCAGATTTTTTGTGCTCTCTTAGCCTTAGGTTTGATTTTTTAATTCCTAAATCTAAGAACCAGTTGTAAAATTTTATTAACCAGTAAGAGTGCCATTGCGATGTTAGTTTTAATAATTCTTCTGCTTTAACTTCTTCATGATGCTTGTTTTTTTCCTGCTGTTTTGTTGTTAATAAATTTATTTTTTTATTTTTTATTTCATTTATGAATGGACAGGAATTTATTTTATTTGGCTCTGTAAAAAATTCAATTTCCATCTGCTCAAATTCTCTTGATCTGAATAAGAAATCTCTTGGTGAAATTTCATTTCTGAATGCTTTACCTATTTGTGCAATTCCAAATGGTAATTTTTTTCTTGCATTTTCTGCTGCTAGTTTGAAATTTATAAATATTAACTGGGCTGTTTCCGGTCGTAAATAGGTTGTAACACCATCAAATGGGCCTACTTGTGTTTTGAACATTAAATTGAATTCCTGCAATTTTTCAAATTTCCCATTACATCTAGGACATCTTAGATTATTTTGGTTGATTAGTTGTTTTATTTTTTCTATTTGCAAACCATCTGTATTTATTTTTAATTTATCTTCTATTAAATGGTCAGCTCTTAGTTTGTTTTGACATTTTTTACATATAATCATATAATCTACAAATGAATCTTCATGTCCTGAGGCCTGCCATACTTTTTTATCTGTTATAATAGAACCATCTATACCTATAATATCATCTCTTGATTGTACAAATGTTTTCCAGAATTCATTTTTGATATTATTTTTTAGTTCTGTTCCTAAAGGTCCAAAGTCCCAGAATCCTGCTAATGGCGAGTATATATCTGAGTTTTGATAGACAAAACCTTTTTCTTTACAGAATTTTGTTATATCTTCTATAGATATCATAATTTTATAGGTAAATCTTCAAGGTTTATAATATTTTTGTAGTTTATTCTTGGACAGGCTGTGTTAATCCAGCATTGTATTTGCGGGAAATTTTGCAATTGTTCTTCTTCTATATTATTTGTCAGGAATATAAATGAATTTTTTAGTTTGTTTTTGAGTTTTACAGCTGTTTTTAGGTTATATTGGTGTGGTTTTGTTGATACTATAATCCCATAAGTTTTTGATGAGTAAAATTTTATTAGTTTTCCTTTTTGCTGTTTTTTATAAGTTTGTATTTCACTTTGCTCTAATTTGTAGAATTGTTTTGTTTCTGGGTTTAGGATGTGTATGTTTTTAGAATATTTTGTTAGTCTTAATGGGTGGAAGGAACCTGTTCCTATGTAAAGAAAAGTATTTGTTTTTTTGAATTTTGAGCAGCCTAAAATTTGTTTTGCATTTTTAAAGTGTTTTTTTACTTCTTTTAAATATTGTATTGTTGTAACTACTTTGAAATTTTTTATTTTTATTTTTTTAAAAAGTTCTTTGTTGAATTTTAATGTTGCTGGGAGGAATAGAGTTTTCATTCTCAAAGCAAGGAAACTCCAACAGACTTTAGTCTGTAGGGGAATTGCTTTCCTTTTCCTCCAATAATTTTATTTACCATTTTTTAAGTATAAAAGAGTGTGCGACGAAACTGGCACACTCAATCAACGACCATGATTAGTGTGAACTTTCTTGTTGCGCAGGAGCCAACAAAATGAAATTTGAATATAGCAGACAAAATCACTCGGTAGGTGATAATTTCTACCATATACAATTTTGTACCAAATATAGGTACAATATGTTTACTAAGTTTGAGTATAAAAACTTAGTTGAAGCATGCATCAGGAAAGCTTGCAAAAAACACAATATTGATATAAAAGCAATAAGTGTCATGCCTGACCATATACATATGGTAACTTCTTTACCATCAAACCTTTGTCTTGATAAAGCTACTCAGTTAATTAAAGGTTATTCTTCTTACATCTTCTTTAGGGCGCACCCTAAATCAAGATTAAGATATCCAAGAGGACATCTTTGGAGCAGAGGAAAATTTCGTAGCTCTATAGGTTACTCAAATGTTCCTGACAGTATTTCTTATGTTTTAAATCAAGAGGAAACAAAGTTAGCCTCTCTCACTGGAAACCCCATCCTTTAGGGTGGGGAGGATGTCATTTTAATTTTTCAACCTTAGCTTTGTTTGAGATAATTGCAGAGTTTCCTGATTTATCTTCTATAATTATTTTTGCTTTTAAATCACCTAGAGTAATTTTCCAGAGTTTTTTTAATAAATTTTTAGCTGATTTTTTAATTTTTGGGTCATCTTCATTATCTCTCTGTGATTCTAAGATTTTTTTAATTCTATCTAAAAGACCTTCAATGTTTGAGATGTAACCTATGGAAGCTGGTCCTGGTGTTATTTTAATTTTTAATGATGGTATTTTAACTGTTGCTCTTGATGATTTTACTATTCTTATTTTCATGTCTTTTTCTGATGAAGTTTCTATTGTATATTTAGAAGGCTCTTTTTTTTCTTCTGCTTCTAAATCTGATACATTATACTCACATGAGGAGCATTTCATTGAAAAGATAAAACATTTTCCAAAATAAGGAACTTCTATTTTATCTTCTATCATAGTTAGTGTGTTTTTTCCACACATTGGGCATTTTTGTTTTTCCAGCTTGTCCATAAATTTTAATTAAGAATGAGTATTTTTAAATTTATTGGAACCCAAAATTCAATAAAATAAATTAATAGAATAAATTTTGTTACTGGAATGGTCTTTCTTCTTTAACTTCTGCTACTTCTGTTGTTCTGTGAACCTGTGCGAAAGATGGAGTTACAACAATCCAATCATCTCCAAATCCTGCTATATCCCCTTCTATTGCATCACAAGTCTTTTTTAGTTTATTTACTGCTCTTTTTAGTTCTACTATATCTTTATCTTTTATTGGCTTTATGTTGATTAATGCAATTGTATAACCTTCTCTTAGAGCGTCTAATGTTTCCTTAACATCTGAGAAGTCCTGTATTACAAAAGGTTTAACTACAATTTTAGCTTTTTTTCCTATATCTTTGTCTGTGTCAATCTCTATATATTCTTCTGAGAACTCTCCATAGTTGTCCTCTGTTCCTAATACTTTTTCCTTTAATCTACCTAGTACACCCATTTTCTGTCTTAATTTTATAGTTAACACAAAGGTATATATAAATATTTCTATGTTATAAGCTCTCTAATAAACTTACAACATTATATATTTGAGTTCTTGTGTATACTGGAATATTTGGATCTTCATCTAATGAATCTAATTCCTGCAATGATTTGTCTATTTTAACTTTAATTGTTTTTTCTTCATCTTTTAAAGCTGTGATAGCATTTTCTATTCTTAGTCTTATATTTTTTGGCACTGAAACATCTATTTGTATTTGTGAAAGTGATTCTATTATTGGGTTAATCATTTCTTGGTTCATTTTTTCATGTTTTTTAATACTTCAGATTGTAATGATTCAAATTTTTCCTTAAATTGTTTTTCCTGCTTTTCTATGTTTTTAATCCTTAAATCTAGAACTTCTTTTTTTTGTGATAATTCTTTTTGTATTTTTTCTTTTTTTACAGAAATCATTGTTGAGCCTATAACCTTGAATACTTTTTCTTTTGTAATTTTAACTTCTGTTAATGCATTTTCTATTTCTGCAGCTTGTGCTTGAAAGTTTTGTTTCTGTGCAATTATATTTTGCATGTTTTGCTCTAATAATTGTAGCTGCAATATTTTTTCTTGTGCGTCTTTATTCATCTTGCTTTTACATCCTTTGCCTTAGTTCTTGGTTTGAAAATTAGTTTAGAACCACAATATGGGCAACGTATTTTCTTTTTTACATATTCTTCTTTTATTTTTTTTCCGCATTGAAAACATTTGTATGATGTCATGGATAATATGCCTTCCCTGTGAATTTTGCATCACATTTTTTACATTGAAAAATTCCTACTGCTAATCTTTTTATTGAATATTTGCTGCAATATGGACACTGATGCTTTGCTTTTTGCTTTTGCTCTATGTCTACTACTAATTGTCTTATTCTTTTTCCATATCTTGCTCCAAATCTTCCAGCTGATTTTACCTTCTTTGTTGCCATATTATTTTTTGCTTTTGGTTGTTTTTAAAGGTTTTTGTTGAGATTTTTGATTATAAAATGGGGTTACCCGGATTTGAACCGGGATCGCGAGCTCCCACTGAGCAAGAACCACTTTTTGTTTGATTCCTTAAGCTCGAAGCATAAACCAAGTTAGCCCATAACGTTATGCCTTAAAGGTCCCATATTATAGCTAACTTAACCCCTATTATTTATTAGAAATTATTGAGTTTAAAAAGTTTATTATTTCTTTAATTCATGGGCTTTTATTAAAATTTGGTTTTTTTCCCAATTTTTGTGATATTTAGACCTATATGCCTTACATCCTTCAATAAACCCCCCAATTTTCATAAATTTTTTGATATTTACTATTCTGTCTGAATTAAGTCCTTGGATGTTTGACCAAACATTTCTATCTCTTGCTATATTCATATAAATTCCTATATCTTTAGTAAGTTTTTTCCATTCTACTACTAATTTTGGATTTGAACAACCAAATCTTAATCTTACTTTTTTATTTTTATTAATTGAAATACAACCTTCGGTTGACATAGCTACTCTAAAACATAAAGATTTAATTTTCTCTGATTTATTAAGAATTGATTTTATTGTTGGATTCTGATTATTTTTAGGTTTTGTATGAAATGTAGGAGATAAATTATATATTTCTTTAAGTATTGATGAATGATTTCTAACTACATAAGAAGTTGTATGAACTCTCTTTTCTGGATAAAAATAAAGTGTAGGTTGTTTATTAAATAATATTTTCATTGTTTCTTTAAACAAATTATGTAGAACTATGCTTTTATTGTGGAATCTTATATAAGTTTCTTTTCTAATTTTTCTATTATAAACTGAACCATCTGTAATTAATAAAGTTAATAAAATTCCTCTAGCAATTTCTTTGTTTTTTATTTCAGAAAAAATTTTGTCTTTCATTTTTTATAAATTAAAATAAGGAAAATTAGTTTATATATCTTGTGCGGGTGTCTGCCAAGTGTGCCAGTTTACTGGAAAATATATATTGGGGAATATAGATTACTCTTTCTTTTCTTCTCTTTTCTCTTCTTTTGCTTCTTCTTTCTTTTCTTCACCTTCTTTCTTTTCTTCACCTTCTTTAGGCTCTTCACCTTCTTTTGTTTCTTCTTCAGCTGGAGCTTCTTCTGGTTTAGGAGCTTCTGCTTCTTTTTCTTTTTCTAATTTAGCAAATTCTTTTTCTAGTTCTGCTTGCTTTTGTTTTAACTGTATTTCTAAATTTTTTATTTTTTCTGGAGTTGTTTCTGTTTTACCAGCTTCTATTTCCTCTTTGAATTTTCCACCATTAATTTTTGGTATTAATTCATCTGCTGATTTACCTTCTACTAATATTCCTAAAGAGTTAGCTGAGCCTATGATACATTTTACAGCTGATATTAGATTTTTTGTGAAAAAAGAATCCTGCTTCATTTTTGCTATTTTTATTACTTGTTCAATTGATAAATTTGCTATTTTATTTTTGTTTGGTTCGCCTGAACCTTTTTCTAATTTTAGTTCTTTTTTTATTAGTTCACATGTTGGCGGAGTTCCAACTTCTATATCAACTTCTTTTGTATCTGTATCTACTGTTAGTTTAACTGGCACCTGCATGCCTTTGAATTCTTTAGTTTTTTCGTTTACTTGATTAAGAACTTCTCCTATGTTTATTTTTAATGGACCTAGTTTTTGTGCAACTGCTGGTGAAGCTACTGCTTTTCCACCTTCAACCATCATTTCTACTTTTTCTTTACTCATTTTATTCTTTCTTTTCTTCTGTCTCTTCCTCTTCTCTTCTTATAACCTTTACTGAATCTATTTTTACTGTAATTGGTATAGGAACGGCTGCTTCTAATAATTCTACTATTACTTCTTCTTTTTGAGGGTTGATTCTTTTTACTTTTGCTTTTTCTCTTATGAAAGGACCAGAAATAATTTCAACTACATCATTTTTCTGTATATTAATTTGTGCTTTAACCTGTTCTAACATGTGCTCTATTTCTTTGTATTCCACTATGTTTGGAAGTAAACCTCTTGCGTAAGGTACGCCATGAAATGACTGCTCTGCTATATCTCTGTTTTCTGCTTCTAGAAAAACATAGCCTCTTAATCCATGAGGTCTAATAATTGAATATATATTTAAATTCTTTTTTTGAACATTTGAGCTAATAAAATCTACTACCTGATCTTCCCTGTTTGCTGTTGTTCTTAATGCGAAAATTGTCATTTTATCTTATTAAACTTAATATATAAGCTTGATCTAAATATTTATAAGGGGTTGGAACTCTATACTTTTCCATCTCTTTTTCACATTCTACTCCCACCCTCCATAATGGAAGTTCTGGATCCACTTCTGGAAAGTCTATCTCACCATCAGGGACTCCATCCCATGCACTTACTTTCTTTTCTAATTTATCTTTCATTTTAATAATTGATAGGCTGTTTGTATTAGGAAACCTAATAATCCTATTATAGCTATTCCGAGAGCTGAAACTTTTACAATAGTTTTAAACTCCTGGCCTGAGGGTTTCTTTGTTATTTTGAATACCCTTATACTTTCCAAGATAAATGATTTTAGTTTAGTAAACATATTTAAGAAATATATGTAGTTGGTTTATAAAGGTTACTCTAATAGGGCTGTGCTGAAACCCTTTAAATAAGAATAAGTTCACCTCATAAATATAAAACCACAGAGGTGAACAGTAATGAATAAAATTAAGGATTCTAAA
>CBFDDQ010000029.1:0-13685 GCA_965603615.1 Candidatus Woesearchaeota archaeon | reverse complement strand
CATTTCAAAGAGTTTGTAATACCTAGTATAAAAATTAAAAATATTTCTCTTAAAAATATTTGTTTAGCTAAAACCAAATTAGATAAATTATTAAAAAAGCACAAAAATAAAAAAGATTTTAATAACAATTACTTAATCAAAAGCAAAAAAGGATCATCTGGAGATGGGATTTTTAAAATAAATTTCAATAAGGGTTTTGATAATACTTTTAAAAAAATTGAAAAACATCATAAACTAACAAAAGATAAAAGATTAACATCTTATATTCTTCAACCTTTTATTAATCACAATAAAAGTTTCATCTATGGAAAACAAAAAGGATTCACTGATTTAAGGGTTATATTAATAAATCACAAAATAATACAGGCATATATAAGAATTGCCAAAAAAGGAGACTTTAGATGTAATGAACATCAAGGTGGAAATTTAATATACATATCTGAAAAAAAGATACCTCAAGATATCCTGGCAATGTCATCTAAAATTGTTAAAAAATTAAAATTAAATCCAAAATTAAAGCATTCTTTATATACTTTAGACTTTATTAAAAGTAACAACAGAAATTTATATTTTGTAGAGGGAAATAGTAAACCAGGGCTAGATTGGGATCATAAAAAGAAAACAAATGAAATCAAATCAAAAGAACTAATAAATTTAACTGTTAGTGAACTTAAATCTTTTATAAAAGAAAATGAAACTAATATTCCCAGAAGAATTTAAAAAAAGAATTTCTAAATTAACAAACTTCAAAGAATACGAAAAAACAGCAAATAAATTCTTAAGAAGATCAATTAGAGTTAACACCTTAAAAATCTCAACAAAAGAATTAAAACAAAGATTAAAAAATTGGAAATTAACACAAATACCCTGGTCAAAAGAATCTTTCTGGATAGAAGGTGAAAGAAGGGATATTGGGCATTTATTAGAACATCAGTTAGGCTATATCTATGTGCAAAAAGCAGCTTCTCTATTACCATCAATTATCATAGAACCAAAAGGTAAAGTTCTAGATATGGCAGCAGCTCCAGGATCAAAAACAACACACATGGCTCAGCTAATGAAAAATAAAGGATTAATCATAGCAAATGATAAAAATTATAAAAGAATAACAGCTCTATCAGCAAATCTGCAAAGATGTGGAGTAACAAACACAATTACAACAATTCAGGATGCAAGAAAAATAAAAGGAGAATATGATAAAATTTTATTAGACGCACCATGCTCAGCTTCAGGAACAATCAGAGGGCAAACAAAGCACTCAATGAATACAATAAATATGTGGTCTCTAAAAGTAATAAACAGTGTTTCAAATCTGCAAAAACAATTAATTCTAAAAGCATATCAATTACTTAAAAAAAATGGAACTTTAGTTTATTCTACATGTTCTCTAGAGCCAGAAGAAGATGAAGAAGTAATAGATTATTTGTTGAAAAAAACAAATGCTAAATTACAAAAAATTCCTTTAAAATTAAAATCACAAACTTCAGAAAAGTTTGAAAACAAAGAAATAAAAAAATGTATAAAACTCTGGCCACAATTTTATGATACAGAAGGTTTCTTTATAGCAAAAATTACAAAAGTTTCTTAGCTTTCAAACTATCACCAACAGGATCAGGACTCTCATTTATCAGAACCATATTTAATTTTCTCTTCTTAACCTCATTAATAATTTTCTTCAAAAAACTAACAGGGGTTAACATATGATTCTTCTCACCTTTCTCACCATAATTAATTCCAGATATATGGCAGTGTATGTTCTTACCTCTTAATTTCTTAAATAAATAATTAAAATCTATTTTCTTTTCCCTAGCCAGCACATGTGCAAAATCAATGCAAAAACCACACCCAGTATCTCTTTTCAATCTTGCAATTTCATCAACACTCCCAAAGACATTTACTTTTCCAGTAGTCTCAGGATATAATTTCACCTTCCACTTATTTTTTTTAACAATTTTTTGTATATCTAAAATTGCCCTTTTAATATTTTGATAAGTCTTATTTTTATCCATTCCACCATAATAACCAGGATGAAATACAACTTTTGAAGCACCCATATGATGCGCTCTTTCACAGCATTTTAATATTCTCTTCTTACTTGCTTCTATCTTTCCTTTATCTTTAGAATTAAGATTAATATAATAAGGAGCATGAATACTTAATTTCAACCTCAACTTCTTATTAGCCTCAAAATATTTTTTAGCATCAGAATTACTCATCCACACACTATAAGTAAAAGCAACTTCAACAGCATCAAAACCTCTCTTCTTAATCTTTACTAAATTATTAGGATCTTTGCCACCAGTTCCAGCAGGACCAATATAAATTGTCATAATATATCTTTTATCAAAGGTAAATGTTCTATACCTATCTTGCCCACATAGAGGTCTTTAACATCCCCTCCTCCATTAACAAAATCTTCTACCAAATACTTCCCTTTCAAATAAATATAATCTTTAGTAAAAGCACCTTTTTTTGAAGTATCAGTCAAACCTCTTTTAGCTCTAACAGCCAAATTCCAGGCATTATACTTATCAAAGTATTGCAATAACTCATTATAAACAATAGAAAAAGAATTATTTAATGCTAAATGAACAGCTATAACCCTGCCAGCATAATGTTTCAAAGTATGATTTGATAATAATTTATTTATTTTTTCATTATATACTGCTAAACCTTCTTCAGTTTCTATGTAATTTGGAAATCCATAAAAGAATAAAAGATATCTTTGTAACCTGCCATTTTCAGCTCTTGCTATATGTGTACCAATCTCATGAACAATTAATCTTTTTAAATCCTCATCACTAAACATTCTGTTTTTATTAATAAAAAGAACCTTCTTAGATAAATTAAATCTTGCACCAACAACCATGTCTTTTGTCTTTACTTGCCATTTAAATCCATGTTTTAATAAAGAATCAAGCATCTTTTTGACGCCAGAAACAGAGTTATACTTCTTTTCACCATTTTCTTCCACTACTTTCATTTCTACTATTTTATATGCTTTTTTAACTAAATCTTTACTTGGTTTACCAAACAATTTTAAAGAGTAATCAGTGAATTCTTTATTTCCAGTATTAATTAACAGATTACACATATTAAATAATTCTTCTCTTTTTTTATTTAAAATATTACCAAAAACACCTTTAGAAATTTCTAGCTTTTTTAATTTTTGTTTAATTTGATAAAGACTAGTAGGATGTATTTCATATTTCAATTTAGGATCATACCGCCTATCCTTTAATGTTTTCTTTTTCTCTATTTCAGTATTTATTGGCCTTGGATAGGCAAAAGTTTTTCTAAAATAATAATAAAGTTCATTATCAATTTTATGGTAATTATCAATCATATTATTGATATTATACTATAAAGAATATAAAAATGTTTTTAAATTATCAATTAAGGCTTTAATAGCTTTGCTCTCTCTTTCTTTCCAAGCACAAACACTTTTTTCGATAAAGATAGCTGGTTTATCATTTAACTCTATTAACCAAGTTCTACCATTTTCATCAATTAAAAAATCTGCTGTGTACATCCTCGCTTTATATCCTTTAAATTTATTATCTATTAACCTTGCTAATCTAATAATCTGTTTTGGAATTTTGTTTTTTGGAATATAAATCTCTTTGCCCCCAGCAGCAATATTACTCACCAATATATTTTTATTTTTAGAAATCCTCATATATGAATCAATTATTTTACCTCTACTGATTATTATTCTAATATCACAAACTCCTTTAATTATTCCTACCTTTTTACAAACCATAAATTCTTGCAATACATGTTCTTCCTTAATCTTTCTTACCTTTTTCAATAAGTCTTTCTTATCGCAGATTATAATTCCTCTTGCACTAGACCCTTTATTTGGTTTAAAAACAACTTTTTCAGTTTCTATCCTTCCTAAAACACTTCTCAAATCATTCTTATTTTTAACAAGAAAAGTTTTTGGGCTTAAGGTTTTAAATAATTTATATGTTTTATATTTGTCAGTGCAAATATCTTGTATATAATAAGGATTAAACAAAATTCCTCTTTTGGAGAAGAATTTTCTTAACTTATTTGTTTTCTCAGAATAAGCATCTTTGTCATAAATCACATTGGCTTTAATATTATATACTTTTATCCAGCCATCTTTTTTATTATATGACCAGCATTTCTTAAATATATCTCTGTTTTTATCATACCACTTATAACTTGTCCTATAAATTTCAACACCCTCTATTCTTGCTTTTAATATTAAATTTGAATACAATCTTCTTAATATCTCTGGATTATACTTCTCTTTTTCATAAGGTAATCTACCCCAATCAGAACTTCCACAAAGAGCTACAATTATTTTCTTTTTACTCATTAAAAAAAATATTATTTTATACCTTTATAAACTTACTAAAAAATGCGGTAGCTGGGAGTCGAACCCAGATCCGAGCGTTGGCAACGCCCAATAATAACCGCTATACTACTACCGCTTAAAAATGAGTGGGCCGACCAGGATTTGCACCTGGGATTTACACCTTGTAAGGGTGTTGTCATAGCTACTAGACCACCGGCCCATAATATAATAATATTAAAATCTCTCTTAAAAATCTTTCTATTTTCTAAAAATTTACCAAAACCTTTTTAAACAAACTTGACACTTTTAGAATATGGCAGAAAAAAAAACAACAGAAGAAATAAGACATATAGCTCCAGATATGCCAGATTCTAAAAAACTGCCAAAAATACCAAAAGAATTGCAAAAAAAATTCAAAGAACTAAAGAAAAAACTAGACAAGTTAAAAAAAGAAGTTCTTAAAAAATTTGATAAATATGTAGTAGGTATTTCACTTTTACCTCCTCCAAAACCATTGCCAAATGAAAAAGAAAAACCAGAAAATAAAAAGCAAATAAATATTCTAATCCTAGTAGATGACACAGATGTTAAAAAAATGTCTAAAATGGAATTAATAGACAAATTAACATCTATAATTGACAAAACAGCAAAGGAAATTGATCCAAATATAAAAGCAGATGTTATGCTAACTTCAGAACTGGTAGAAGCATGTTATGATGCAAAATATGATATAATCAAAATGATAGCATCCTCAGCTCCTTTATATGATCCAAAAGACTTGTTAGCAGCTCTAAGAATTTCAGAAGTGCACAAAAGCATGACTATTAAAAAATTTGAAAAATATATAGTGAGTTATGTTGCAGCAGGCTCATTATTCAGAGGAGAAAAATCAAATGACATTGATGTTTATTTAATTGTAGATGATACAGATGTTAAAAAAATGTCAAGATTTGAGCTAAAAGACAAACTAAGAGCAATAATAACTACTATGGGATTTGATGCAAAAGCAATCACAGGTGTAAACAAGCAATTCCATGTTCAGGTATATATCTTAACAGACTTCTGGGAAAATATCAAAGATGCAAATCCAGTTATCTTCACTCTATTAAGAGATGGAGTTCCATTATATGACAGGGGAGTATTCATGCCATGGAAATTATTACTAAAACAAGGAAGAATCAAACCATCACCAGAAGCAATTGACATTCACATGGATTTAGGTGAAAAACTAATTGACCGTTTACAAAACAAATTATTAAGCATAGTTTCAGAAGATTTATATTATGCTGTTTTAAATCCATCACAGGCAGCTCTGATGTTATATGGTATACCGCCTCCAACACCAAAAGAAGCAATACAATTACTAAATGATATTTTTGTTAAAAAAGAAAAATTATTGGAAAAAAAATATGTTGACACTGTAGACCAGATAAGAAAATTATACAAAGATATAGAGCACCAAAAAATAAAAAAGATTTCTGGAAAACAAATTGATGATTTGTTAAAAAAAGCAGAAGAATACATGGCAAGAATGAGAAAATTATTTGATGATTTACATAAAAGAGCAGAAGGTAAAACAATAGTAGAAATAAAAGAAGCATGCACAAACATAGTTTATGAAATATTAAAGAGAGAAGACATTAAAGGAAGTCTTGAAAAAGGTTTTGCTGAATTAGTAAAACAAGGCAAAATATCTCAAAGATTCTTTGATATATACAAAAATGTAATCAAAGCTGAAAAAGAATTCAAAGCTAAAAAATTATCAAGGCAGGAAACAGAAAAAGCAAGAAAAGAAGCAGCTATTTTCATAAAAGCAATGCTTGAATACACTCAGAGAAAAAAAGCAATGGAATTAGAAAGAGTAAAAATAAGAATTAAATATAAGGATAAATTTGCAGAAATGTTTATATTTGACAAGGATATATTTATAATCATGGATATAACAAAGAGGGATTATGTACAAAAAGCAAAAATTAACAATGTTGGTGGATTAGATAATGTGCAGAAAGCAGAGCTGGCAGAACTAGAAGAAGCAATGGCTAAAAAAACACCTATAAAAGCATTCATCAATGAAAAACTAATACAGGATTTAACTTCTATATTTGGTGAAGACCTGCAGATTCAGGTTTAGAAACCTTTTTAAATCAAAAATCTAACTCTCATTCTACTATGGAAGCTACAATATCAAATTTCAGGTTAAGCAGACACACAAAGTCAGAAAAACAAATGGTTGTTATAGCTAAAAGTATAACTAATAGGGAACAAGCTCAAAAACTAAAAAACAAAATAGTTAAATGGAAAACTGCTTCAGGAAAAACAATTACAGGCAAAGTTAAAGCACCTCACGGAAATTCAGGTGCATTTAAAGTAGAATTTGAAAAAGGTATGCCTGGTCAGGCTATAGGCACAAAAGTGGAGATAGAATAAAATGGTAGGATTAAGAAAAGGACATTGTTATTCAAAAGTAAAGAGAAGTTACACTAGACACTCAAAGGTTAAAAAGAAATCTTACATTAAAACAGTACCAGCAAATAAAATAGTTAGATATGATATGGGTGACCCGAAAAAACAATACAAATTTAGATTAGACTTAGTAACAAAGCAGGCAATACAAATAAGGCACAATGCTCTGGAATCAACAAGACAGATAATTAACAGGCATCTTGTAGAAGAAATAGGAACAGTTAATTATTTTTTCAAAGTTAGGCACTTTCCTCACCATATTTTAAGAGAAAACAAAATGTTAACAGGTGCAGGAGCAGACAGAATGCAGACTGGAATGCAGATGTCTTTTGGAAGACCTATAGGTGTATCTGCACAAATAAGAAAAAATAAACCATTACTTAGTGTTTCCATAAACAAAGAACACATAGAAAAAGCAAGAATAGCAATGCAAAGAGCACCAGCAAGACTTCCTGGTAAATATTCTATAGAATTAATTGAATTAAAAAAATAATTCTATATTTTACTTATACTTTATATCAATACTAAATTTTTTAGCATTACTTAGAGACAGTTTTTGGAAGATATTCTCTATCATCAAAGATACCTGATAAATATTGCAAATTTTCTTCATATTGTGTTGTTTCACCACAAGGTTCTCCTTTTTCATCCACATAAATAATCTTTAATAACCCATGTCCTGGAAAATCAATTTTATAAGCATTTAAATGAATTTTTCCTACAAGATTTTCAGGATGTCTTAAAAATATTCTCCCTCTTAAACCCCCTTCCATAATATACATACCAACTGTTTTTCCTCCAATTTGAGATTTATCTACCATTTTATTTTTCCTCCCTCACCTTTTCCTTAGGTTCTTCTTTTGGCTTTTCCTCTGGCTTCTTTTCCTCAACTTTTGGTTTTTCAACCTGAGCTTTCTCAGGTTGCTCACCCTCTTTCTTCTCAACACCAATTAATTTATCCAAATCACCAGAACCATACTTAACAGCTTTCAAATTAATCTGTGCCATATACTCCCCAAAATTATTACCACGAACAGCCTTTCTTAACTTAACACCTTTCCTATCAACTAAAATTTTCTTCCTAACAGGACTGTCAAAACTATCATTCAAAGGAAAACCAGCATTATCACTTCCGCCAGTAATTAAAAACTCATAATCTTTCAAACCTAAACTATCACCTGAAATCTTCTCACCAATCTTCTTTCCACTAAATAAATCCATCTCAAATTCTTTCTGATAACTTTTTCCCTTCTTCACATCATTGAATACAACTTTTACCATCATACACCCCAAACAGGATTTTGCTTTCTTTTAATTAGAGCAATTTCTTTTAAAACTTCAATTTCACTCTTATTTAAATATTTCTTTAATACTTTCAGCTTGACAAAATCTTCCTCAGGTATATCACTGAATAATATATCATTCTCATCTATCTGTCTACCAACAGTTACACCTTTCATAGAAATTGCAACTTCTTTTCCTTTCTCAGCTTCTGATATATTCTCCCCTTCTAATTGTACACTTTCTACTTTGGAAATCTTAGAGCCATCTTCTTTCATAAGCGGAACATCATTTTTCAGCTTGCCATCCACAACCACAACACCTACAACAGCAGGATTGCTCTGCCTAAATACACACCCAGGTAATATTTTAAGCTTACATGGCATAATTAAATTCTCAAGTTCTTTAGCTTCTAATTTTTTCTTCTCTTTTTCAACCCATTCTTTGTAATCATCTATAATCCTGTAAATAACATCATGATTAATAATCTTAACTTTATTTTTTTCTAAAACCTTGACATTAAATCCAAGAACAGCTCTGTTCAGCTCATCCTTGCTTGAACTAGCTTCCATTATATCTTTCTTGTTTATGTCGCCGATACTTGCTCTCTTAACTTTTATTCCTTCCTTGCCTAACAAATCACTCAAAGCTTCTAAACTACCTAAACTATCTGCCTTAATAACAATCCCATCCTTATCAGTCTCAATTAAAACCTCATTAACTTCTTTTTGTATTTCTTTTTTAATTTTCTCCAAATTTTTATTTGCAACCTGCACTGGCATTCCAGAAACAACTTTATCTAAACCAGGAGCATTTATCTTAACACCAATTGCAGCTGAAACTTTACTAGCTTTTTTTAATTTCTTTTTCTCTAATTGAAATAAACCTTTTACTTTTGTTACTATAGCTTTATCCAAGCCACCAATTACAATTTTGTCACCCTGCTTCAGGCTTCCATCATAAAGAATAACATCAAGAGTTTTTCCAAGACCTTTTTCTTCTTTAACTTCCAGAACAACACCTTTCCCATTTTCTTGCTTTTTAATTTTCAGTTGTTTTTCCAAATATCTCTGCGCTAAACCAACTAGCACCATTAATAATTCACTTATACCCTCTCCAGTTTTTGCAGAGCATGGAACTATAGCAACTTGTTTTGTATAATCATCCACCCTGTCAAACCTTTCAGAATTTATACTTTCTTCACTTAATTTTCCTAAAACTTCATATAATTTTTTATCTAATTGTTCTTTAACTCTTGTATTCTGGGAATTTATATTTTCTAATAAACTTTTTTTACTCTTCTGCCATCCAGAAATCAAATCAATTTTATTCAGTGCAATAATAAAAGGTGTTTTAAAATTTTTTAGAATATCTATACATTCTTTAGTTTGTTCTGTTACACCATCACTAACATCAACTACCAAAATCCCTATATCTGCAAGACTGCCACCACGTTTACGCAAAGCTGTAAAACTAGCATGTCCTGGAGTGTCGACCATAAGAACCCCTGGTATTGTTAAATTAGTTTTTAACTGATCTAATAGCTTACCACATACTCTCTTTATTACCTCTATTTGTATATTTGTTGAAGAAATACATTGAGTAATGCCCCCAGACTCACCTTTTGCAATAGAGGTCTTTCTAATAAAATCTTGTATACTAGTTTTTCCACTGTCCACCGCCCCTAACCAAGAAGTTACTGGTTGTCTTATATTTGGCATTTTTCATCACTTTTTGATAAACTCCAGTTATCCTCTAATACACAAAGAAATAATTAGTTTTTAAATGTTACTTCTTCCTCTTATGACTAGCCTTCTCATCCTGAGGAATTTTCTTCTTTAAAATCTCGCCAATGTTCACATCTTTTTTCTTCTTAATAACTTCAGGTTTTTTCTCTTCCTTTTCACCTTTTTCAAGAACTTCTTTCTTAACTTCTTTTTCTTCAGACTTTTTATCCAGAACTTCTTTCTTCTCAACCTGTTCTTTTTCAGGTTGCTCAACTTTCTCAACAGGAGCACCAACCAGCTCAGCTAAAAAATACTCAACTTTTTTATCTTTCTCTCCTCTACTTTCCTTAGTAACCTGAACCTCAACATGATGCGGAACATTTTTGCGTCCATGTTCTAAAACTTTCATATTCAAATATTTTCCAAGCTTAACATCCTCTTTAACATGTCTCTTCAAATATTTTCTAATAGCTCTAATCGCCTTATTAGCTCTCTTATACTTTGGAGCTTTCCTAAACTCCTTCCTTAAAGGTATATTATATATTCTCTCTTTCATCACACTTTAGTTTTAGTTCTCCTCCAGGTTCTCTTAACAACAGTATGTCTTCCAGGATGCACCTTCCTTTTCCCGTAAATTTTAGGCACAGTCCAAAAAGGAGCCCATTTAGTCTGCTTCCTTTTCTTATTCAGCCTGTTTTTTTTTGCTGGTGACTTAATTCGAGCACTCATATTTATTTCTCCTAAGATGAGCACTAATTGTCTTTCTATGTATACATAGCTCGTCTCCTATATTTTTATAAGTTAGTCCTTTTTTTCTTAAATCTATCATTTTTGGTAAAAGATCAATCATATCTCTCCTTGACGATTGATGTTGTTTATAACTATTTAAATTTTCTTTTAACTTAGTGCCCTTTCTCATAATAGAGAACCCTATTAATGAATTATATAGCTTTAAATATTTTTCTCCACTAATAAAAAGTCTATAATCACCTGTTATACCAACTTTTATTCCTATACTATTTAATAAAGATTTAATTTCTTTAATCCCTTCTTTATTGTGAACAGTTAATATGACTTGTTTATTTCCTATTGACCCTTGTGAATCAAAAATTCCTTTTAAATAAGCAGTTTTATATCCTTTAGTAGATTTTTTAATACAGTCTGGAATTCTCCAAGTCTTTTCTTTTAATGAAACTTTATATCTTTTAAGACTAATAACAGCAGCTTTTGAACAAAGAACTACAACATATTGTTTGCTACTTACTTTAACTAATTTACTTGGTTGTACTATTCTTATATATCTTTTACATTTTAAACTAAAAACTCTTTCTAAACAATATTGAAAATAATCAGCAAAATCTCTATCTATCACATTAAGTCTAATACTATAATCTGTTATCCAGCCATCTCCTGGACCAACAACACCTAAAATATAAGCCTTTTCTTTAGTCATCTTACTACCTAAACTTCCTATTTTTTTAATTTTAAATCCAAAATATTTAGTTCCAGAAACATATTCTCTATTTTTTAGAAACCCTATTTCAATTTCTAAGTGTCTTAAATAAGATCTAAATGCATACCATCTTGGACAAACTTTTCCAATTTCCCATTTTGATATATTTATTTGAGGAACTCCTGTTGCCCATGTCATTCGCATTTGAGAACCAAAAATTTCAATTCTCTTCTTTTTAATATATTTTTTTCCTTTTTCAGTTAAAATAACACATAAATTTTTCATAACATTCAAAATTAATCACCTTCTTTAAGTTTAGATTTCATATATAATTCTACCTTAGAAGATACTTTCATACCATTTCTTTTACAATAATCTAAAAACTTTTTATAAATATTTCCATCAACTGTTAAACAAATTTTTATCTTTTTCATTAATATATATTAATATATACAAATATATAAACCTTTCTATTCTCCACCCTTGCTTAAAGCATTTAAAAATTTCATACCTTTTGAAGTTATATTCCTTCCTTTGTGCCCTTTTCTATCATCTTGCTTGATAAACTCAGCCTTTTCAAGTTGCTGCAATATAACCCTTATAATCTTTCCCCCGCCAGAATAAACCCTGTTTCTCTTATGCCCTCTTCTTTTTTTTGAGCTGTATTCTTTTCTAAGTTTACTAACCCCTATAGGGCCTTTTGCATAAATTTTTCTCAAAATAGAAGCTGCTCTAATATACCACCAGTCTTTCTTAACAGGATGTCTTTCTTTTGCAGCACCAGTCTTAACAAATATAGCCCAATCAGGCATTTTCATCTGTTCCAGCTTCTTCAGTTCCTCAGCTGTCTTATCAATCAAAACATCTGGGTTTATATCATATATTGTTGCCATTTTCAATAATTTCGCATCTTTCGATACTAGATTGGTTATCTTTCAATAACACATATTTTTTGTTATGCTTTACCTTTTTAAACCTTGCTATAAACACTTCCACCAGCATTGTCACTAACTTTTACACCTTTCTTTAACAAAGCATTTCTAATCTTGTCACTATCTTTCCAGTTCTTACCCTTCCTAGCTTTATCTCTTTTTTTTATCAAACCTAAAATCTCTCCAGAAAACTTTTCAGTTTTATCCAAACCTAAACCAAGAACCTTATCAAATTTTAAAAGTGTTTTATATTTTAAAGAACCACCAACATTAGAATCTCTAATTAACTTCCAAACAATTTCCAAAGCCTCAGCAATATTCAAATCATTATCCAAAACTTTCTCAAAGTTTTGCAAATACTTAGAAACACTTCCTTTCTTATCTTTTGATTTCTTAAATTCTAAAACTCTTACCTTCAACCTATCAACACTTCTCTTAGCATTCTCCAAACCTTTCAAAGTAAAATTCAACTGCTCTCTATAATGTCCGCTCATCAATAAATATCTCACAGCTAAACAATCATATTTTTTCAACAAATCTCTCAAAGTATAAAAATTACCTAAACTTTTACTCATTTTCTTTCCATCTACTAAAAGAAACTCATTATGCACCCAGAAATTTACAAACTTGCAATTATTAGCAGATTCAGACTGAGCAATCTCATTTGTATGATGCGGAAAAACTAAATCAATACCACCAGTATGAATATCAAAATGTTTACCCAAATATTTAGAACTCATAACAGAACATTCAATATGCCAGCCAGGACGACCTTTTCCAATTTTAGTCTCCCAAGAAACATTTCCATCTTCTTTGTCCCAAAATTTCCATAAAACAAAATCATTCAAAGTTTCTTTATATTCATCTTTTTTAACTCTGGCTCCAGCTTTTAATTTTTTCAAATCTAAATTAGCTAATTTGCCATATTTTTTAAATTTATTAACTCTAAAATAAATTCCATCTTTTACTTCATAAGCATATTTTTTCTTTAATAATTTTTCAACCATAGAAACCATTTGTTTAATATTCTCAGTTGCTTTCGGATAAAAATTAGCTTTCTCTATATTCAATTTTTTCAAATCCTCAAAAAAAGCTTTTGTATATTTTTCAGTAAATTTTTTCAAACTTATTTTTAATTCTTTACTTCTTTTAATTGTCTTGTCATCAACATCAGTTATATTCATAACATGTTTAACTTTAAAACCTTTATATTCTAAATATCTTTTTAACAAATCTGCAACTATATAAGCTCTAAAGTTACCAATATGAGCATAATCATAAACAGTAGGACCGCAAGTATACATTCCAACTTTTTTTTCTTTTATAGCTCTAAAATTCTCTTTCTTTCTTGTAAGAGTATTATATAATTTTAACATAAATTAAAAAGAATTAAACAACTATTTAACATTTATGGATATAAGTTCGCTTTTGTATGGAGAACCATCTTCATATATTACATTAATATGCCACATATGTGTAGAACCAGATTTAGCAGTTTTTGG
>CBFDDQ010000028.1:0-13995 GCA_965603615.1 Candidatus Woesearchaeota archaeon | reverse complement strand
TCCCACTCGTGAATTGGCACTTCAAATATATGAAGATATGACTGCTTATGGAAAAAACCTAAAGTTAAACATTGCTATCTTAGTTGGTGGAAAAGATTTAGAATATCAACAACGCATATTACGTGAGGGTGTAGATATTGTAATAGCTACTCCTGGTCGTTTGATTGAGCATCATGCAAAAGGCTTAAATCTTTCACAAGTTGAGATATTTGTGCTAGATGAAGCTGACAGAATGTTAGATATGGGTTTTAGTGAAGAAATAAATGAAGAATTAGTCTATAATATAATGAGTGCTGTTAATCCAAAAGATGTTAAACAAATTTTAGAAACTGTTTTAATGGGTGATTTTGTCAAGGCAAGAGACAGATTATTAGATTTAATGCTGAAAAAAGGTTTGAATGGGTTAGATATAGTAAAACAAATTCAGAAAGATATATGGGGTTTAAATATTGATGACAAAAGGAAAATAGAATTGATTGACAAGTGCGGTGAGATTGAGTTCAGAATGGTAGAAGGCAGTGATGAGTATGTTCAGTTGGAATGTTTGTTGTCAAATTTCTTGAAAAAATGATATGGAATGAAAAATATAAACCTAAAAATTTTAAGGATATAGTTGGTCAGGAAGATTTAGGCAAGTTAAGATATGCTATAGTTAATAATAAACCTGTTGTTTTAAGTGGCAAAACTGGTGTTGGAAAGACTTCAGCTGTTTATGCAATTGCAAGTGATATGGGTTATGAGGTTCTTGAGGTTAATGCAAGTATGTTGAGAAATAAAGAGGAAATTAATAGTATAGTTGGAAGTGCTATAAAGCAACAGAGTTTGTTTTCTAAAAGCAAGATAATATTAATTGATGAGATTGACGGTTTATCTGGTATGAAGGACAGAGGTGGTGTTCAGGCTTTGAGTTTATTGTTAGAAGGTAGCAGATTTCCTGTTGTTATGACCAGCAATGATGCTTATAATGCTAAGATTAAATCAATAAAGAAAAAGTGCGAGGTAATTGAGTTTAAGGATTTAAAGGAAAATGATATATTAAAAGTTTTACAGAAAATTTTGAATTTTGAAAAAATAAATTATGATAATAATATTTTGAAAGAAATTGCTATAAATTCCGGCGGGGATTTGAGAGGTGCAATAAATGATTTGCAGGTTTTAAGTGCTGGTGTTGAATTTTTAGATAAAAAAGAAGGAATAAGTGAAAGAGAAACTAAAAAAGTTATATTTGAAATTTTGAAAAGAGTTTTTAAGAGTGAGAGTGTTTTAGATGTTCTTGGTTGTTTAAGAGAAACAGATGTTAATATGGATGAATTTTTTCTTTGGCTGGATGAAAATTTACCAAAAGAATTTTCAGGAAATGATTTGGTTGAGGCTTATGAGAAACTTTCCAGAGCTGATGTTTTTAATGGGAGAATAAAAATGCAGAGATGGAGGTTGTTAGTTTACAGAGATAATTTGATGACATGCGGTGTAAATTCTTCTAAAAGTTCTGTTAGTAATAAGTTTGTTGGATATAAAAGGAGTGGAAGATTATTGAAGATATGGATAAATAATATGAAGGCTAAACATAAAAAAAATATAATTGAAAAGGTGAGAGGTCATATTTCAAAGAAAAAGTTTGAGAACCAAATTTTACCTTATATGAAAATTATTTGTAGGAATGGTGGAAGTGATTTTGGTTTAGGTAATGAAGAAGTTGAGTGGTTAAAAAGATAACTGGCTTATATTCTCTAATATATATTTTCCAGTAAACTGGCACACTTGGCAGACACCCGCGCCAGATATATAAAGGGGTTTTTCTTAGTTTATATTATGTTGAGAAAGTTTCATATTGATGAATTCCCGACGGATAGAACCTTTATTCTTCTAGATAAGAAGTTTCATAAAGAGATATTTGATTATATTGAAATCAATTATGGATTTGAAAAGTTAAATAAATTATTCTTTAAAAACAGACTAAATTTACATACTTTTAAAAGGTGGAAATATAGGACTAAAAAGCCAGGAAGAAAGGTTCCACAATTTATTCCTTTATGGTTTATTGTTAAAATATTTAAGTTATTCCCAGAAAAATTTTCTATTAAAAAAATAGAGGAAAAGGTTATTGGATATAAAGGACCTAGTTCAAGTTCTATTATTTGGAAGCCAAATTTACCTTTAGTAGAAGATGGAAGATTACTAAAGATTTTAGCTCATTTACTTGGTGATGGATTTGTTGGTGGGGGATTTGGAACAGGTTTACCAAAAGGTGGACCAAATTCTAATTATGGAAATACTAATTTGAGATTAATAAATAGTTTAGTTAAGAGTTTTGGGGTTTTTGGGAGATTGGATAAAAAAATTAAAAAATGTATAGATAAAAATGGTTGGTATATCTATAGAATAAACATACCTAATTATATTGGTTATATATTATGTCATTTTTATAAAATTAAATTTGATTCTTTTAATTCTCGTATACCCAAAAGATTATTTAAATTGGATAAGTCTTTGGTAGCTTGTTTTATAAGAGCTTTTGCTGATGATGAAGCACATGTATATGATAGTAGTATAGAGTTTTATTCTTCTAATAGAGATTTGATTGTTGATTTTATTAATTTATTAAAATTCAAATTTCCTTATTTTTCACTTTCTAAATTAAAAATCAATAGAAAATCTGGGAGTATAAACCCAAAATATTCTTTTAGTATTTTAAAAGATTCTTTAGAAGATTATGCAATAGAAATAGGATTTAATCATTCTGAGAAGATAAGGGATTTATTTTTTAATATAAAAAGGAGAAGTATTAATAAAAAAAGTAGTAAAAGAGGTTTAACTAAAAATCTGATTGTTTCTTATTTAAATGAAGAAAATTTATCTGCAAAACAACTTTCTAGAAAGTTATTTTTAGCACATACAACTGTATTAGGACATTTAAATCAACTTAGAAGCCAGGATAAAATAGAAATTGTAGAAAAAGGTTTGAAAGCTTCAAACTTATGGAAATCAATTTAGAAAGATAACTGATTTAATTTTTGCACACGGCTTGTTACAGAAGGATGTGTCATAAATAAATTTACAATACTTCTTCCTCTTAAGGGATTAACAATCCACATATGTGAAGTTGCTGGACTTGCATTTCTCATAGGTATTCTTTTTGATGCTTGTTCTAGTTTTAGTAATGCTGAAGCTAGAGGTTTACCTGTGTGAATTATCTTTGCTCCTGTTGAGTCTGCTAAATATTCTCTTGACCTTGAGATTGCTAATCTGATTATTAGAGCTAAGATTGGTGCTAGAATTGCTAATGCTAACATTTCAAACATTCTTCCTGAGTCTCTGTTATTTGATCTTCCAAAGATTGCTGCAAATCTTGCCATAAAAGCTAAATAAGAAATTACACCTGCAATTGTTGCTGCTATAGTTGAGATTAATATGTCTTTATTTTTAATATGTGCTAATTCATGTGCTAGAACTCCTTCTAATTCCTCTTTTGTTAATAATTTTAGAATACCTTGGGTAACTGCAACTGCTGAGTGTTTGGCAGATCTTCCTGTAGCCATCGCATTAATTGCAGGAGAAGGGACAATATATATTTTTGGTTTTGGCAAGTTAGCTTTTTTACATAAGTTTCTTACTATTTCATGTAATTTTGGTGATTGTGTTCTAGTTACTTGTTTTGCTCTATACATTTTTAAAACTATTTTATCTGAGAACCAATATGTTCCTGCATTCATTAATAATACAAGTATGAAAGCAATAGTTAAACCCTGAGTTCCACCAAAATAAGTTCCTACAGCTAATAATAGTGCAGTTAGCAATCCTAAGAGTAAAACAGTTTTTATTTGGTTTAACATAGAAGATAACAAAATTTATAAGATTTAAAAAGCTTTTGATTAGTATGGCTTATGATATAATTGTTGGAAGAACAAAGAGTGACAAGAAAAAGTTTGGTGACAGAGGAACTATATTTTTAGGTAGAAGTTATGTAAAGATGGGTGCTACTACTTCACTTTCTAATAGAATTTTGATGGATGTTGCCAGAAGTCATGTTGTTTTAGTTGCTGGTAAGAGGGGTTGTTTAACTGGAGATACTAAAGTTTTTACAGATAAAGGATATAAACCTATAAAAGATTTTAATGAAGAAAAAGATAAGATTTATTCATTTAATAAAGAAACTAAAAAATTTGAATGGGAGAAAGCTGAATTTTTAAAATATCCAGTATATGATGAAAATTTATTAAAGATTAAACTTGAAGATGGTAAAGAAATAAAACTTACAAAAGAACATCCTCTATTGGCTGTTACAGGAAAAAAATTATTATCTTTGTTATGGTTAAAAGCAAACCAATTGAAAAAGGGAAACAAAATTCTTTCTATTGGAGAATCGTTTGATGATTTAAAACCTTTAGAAATAGAAGAAATTTTGGAAGTAAGTGGAATAAGAGAAGTTTATGATTTAAGAGTTCCTAAAAATCATTCTTTTATAGCTAATGGAATAGTGAGTCATAACTCAGGCAAATCTTACTCGCTTTCTGTAATGGCAGAAGAAATGGTTCGTTTGCCTCATGATATTAAGAAAAATTTGTCTATGTTATTTTTTGATACAATGGGAATTTTCTGGACAATGAAGTATCCAAATGAAAGAGATGAAGATTTGTTAAGAAAATGGAATTTGGAGCCGGAAGGTTTTGATATAGATGTTTATGTTCCGCAGGGAAGTTTTGAAGATTATCAAGAAAAAGGTTTACCAATTGATCATAGTTTCTCAATAAAAACTTCTGAATTAAGTTCTGGAGACTGGTGTAGTGTTTTTGGAATAAGTATAATTGAACCTTTAGGAATTTTAATTGACAGAGTTGTTAGTGATTTAAAAGAAGAAGGAGATTATGGTATAATAGATATAATAAGAAGAATAAAAGTTGATAAGAGAAGTGAAAAACAGGAAAAGGATGCTGCTGAGAACAGGTTTTTAGCTGCACAAAAATGGGGTTTGTTTTCAATAAAAGGAACAAAGGTAAGTGAATTAATTAAACCTGGAAAAATAACTATATTAGATATAAGTGCATATAAAGAAGAAAGAATAAAAGGTTTGGTTGTTGGCTTGCTTTCTAAAAAAATATTAGTTGAGAGAATTGTTTCTCGTAAGGCTGAAGAGTTAGAAACTATAGAAGAAGGTTCTAAATATTTTGGTGAGGAAGTAAAACAAGAAGAACCTCTGGTTTGGTTGTTTATTGATGAAGGTCACATTTTTTTACCAAAAACTGGAGATAATCCTGCAAAAATACCATTAATTCATTTGTTGAGAGAGGGTAGACAGCCTGGAATTAGCATGGTGATAGCTACACAGCAGCCTGGTGAGATTGCTCGTGATGTTATGACACAGAGTGATATAATTTTTAGTCATAGAGTTACTGCCAAGGCTGATATTGAGGCTTTGAATGCAATAATGCAGACTTATTTGTTATCTGATGTACAGGGATATTTGAATAATTTGCCTCGTTTGAAAGGAAGTGCTATAATATTAGATGATAATTCTGAGAGAATTTATCCTATGCGTGTAAGACCTAAGATTAGCTGGCATGGCGGTGAGACTCCAACCAGTATTAAGGTTAAGAAGAGAGAAGAACTAGGATTATTGTGAGTGGTTTACACATCTTTTTATAATTCTTTCTTGTGCTGTTAATAATATAGAGCCACATACTTCACACAAGGGTAAATCATTTTCAACTTTAATTGGTGAATCTTCTTTTTCTAGCATGGTTAATTATAAGTGTTTGATATATTTAAAGTTTTATGTCTGAGCATACTCTATAGATATAAGGGGAATATTTACCACATTTTGTTAATTTTATATTTAGATGTTTTAAGAACTTATTTTGTTTTTTAATGTCTGGGTCTTTCATGAATGTGTAGAGATGAATTGTTCCTGATTTTTTTAGTTTCTTTTTTGCCAGATTTAAGAATAGTGGTGCTTCTTTTGGCAGTGGCATTATAATTCTGTCAAATTTCTTTTTTATTTTTGGTAAGACTTTTTTAACATCTCCTTTGAAGAGTTTTATATTTGATAATTTGTTAAGTTTAATATTTTCTTTAGCATATTTGTGTGCTGTTGGATTAATTTCAATTGCATAAATTTCTTTTACTGGTTTATGTTTTGCTATAATGATTGGAAATGGTGCTATACCACTAAACATTACAAGAATAGATTCATTTTTTTTAACCTGTTTTGCAATTCTTAATCTTTCAGATGCTGATCTTGGTGAGAAATAACATTTTTCTACATTTAGTTTTAATAAACATCCTGATTCTTTGTGAATTGTTTCTTTTGTTTTTTCACCCAGAAGATGTTTTAGTTTTTGTAATCTGTATTTTCCTTTGTGTATGCCTGCTTTTTTTAGAATTGTTTTTGTAGAAGGGTATTGTTTTAATAATTTTTTAGCTTGTTTTACTGTAGCTTTTTCTTCTAAAATTATAATTGAACCTATTTTATCAAAGCTCATCTTGATTTTACCCTTTTCTTTTTTTAATTTCTTTCATTAATATTTTGTCTATTTCTTCAGCACTTTTTTTGCTATCAATAGTAATATATCTTCCTTCTCTAAAGTCTTCTTCAGCTTCTCTCATATCTTGTATTTCTTCTTTTATATCTTTTTTATTTAATTTCATGTTAGCTATTTTCATCTTTTTGTTGTATAATACATATTTTGCTCATTTATAAAGGATTGATGTTTGCTCTTTATTTATAAGCTTCTTTTCTTGGTCTTATACATTTTAATATTATTTTATTTCCTTTGACTTCATATATTATTCTTTTGCTTCTTGTTCTTACAGTTTGATTTCCACTCAAAACATTTCTTAAATGTTTTTTTGAACTATGTTCGTTAATCAGTCTTTTGATTTTTTTACTTATTTCCTCTTTTGTTCCTCTGTCCTTGATTTTTTGAAATTGTTTACCAAATTTCTTTGTAGGTTTTAATTTCATTTACCATTTATGCCTCTCTAATATTTTTACTATCTCTTTTGCACTTTTTTTTCCATCAATTTCTATAAATTCTCCTTTTCTTAGATTTTCCTCAGCTTCTCTTATATCCTGCATTTCCTGTATTTCTTCTTTTATGTCTTCTTTTGCCATAACTTTTAGAAAAATATTTTTATTTTCACTAATTACTAAGAACCTTTCTCCTGGTTTTATATGCGCATCTTCTCTTATTTCTTGAGGTATAACTAATTGCCCATTAGGGCTTAATTTTGTAGTAGCAATTTCCATTTTTTTCTCCTTATTTTAATATTAGTAATATTAGGATTATTACTATTTAAGCCTTTCTATCTTGTCCATTTACCCAAAGGTGATTGTCCTTTTTCTCTTTGAGTAACTCTTTGTATCATATTGTTAACCCTTTCTTCTGCGAAGTCATGCTTGTCTACTAATATTTTTTTAACTTTATCTTCGTCTATTTCTTTCCAATTTAACTGGTAGTTTTTCATGATAGGCATTGACTTGAAGACTGCATAAACTTTTTTCCAGTTAAAGTCTGGAGCTACTTCTTTGAAGAGTTTGTCAAAGGATTTGTATTGCCTGACAAGTTTTAAAGCTGTTTTTTGTCCTATACCTCTGATGCCTCCAGGGTTATAATCACTACCAGTCAATATAGCAATAACCATAAGTTGATCATGAGTGATTTTAAGTTTTTTTAATACTTGCTTGAGTTCTATCATTTCAGGATTATTTTTAATATATGTTCCGGATGGAAGTCTTCGCCTTTGTGAAACTGTTAAATTTCTTATTAATCTTGGTGTTCCATATATAAGAGCATCTGCATCTTGTGAAACTGTTGCCCAAACATCTTTTTTTTCTGCTAGGTATGCACATTGTGCTTCAGCTTCTGAAACAGCTTGTATAACTGGAAGACCTAGGGCTTTTAGAAGTTCTTTTGATTCTTTTACTATTTGGGGTGTTAGTCTAGAAGTTCTTTTTGCAAACTTTAATTTTTCTTCACTTGTTTTTGCTTTTTTGAATGATTCTTCTGCTTTTTCTTTTATTAGTTTTCTTCTTTCTTTTTCCTGAAATTTTAGTGCAGGTGGAGCACCATCAAAAATCCAAACCATCCTGAGCCCACTTGCCATTAATGAAGTTGATCTTGTTAGTAAACCCATTAAATGAGAAGTTACATTACCTTTTTTATCTGTTAAAGACATTCCATCTGATTGTCTAATTGATGCTAAGAATTGGTAGAGAATTGAAGATGCATCTAGAGCTAGTTTTTTTCCTTTTAAATCTTCTATTTCAATATCTTTTTTAGGGAATAAATCCCAAATTTTTAAACCCATATTGATTTGTAGAACATAAAACTATATAAAGTTAATTTTTTATTTAAATTTTTACAGATGGTGATTAAGCATTGTTCTTTTGCTCATAAAGGAGGATATTATTTTTATAGAGTTCATAATATTAAATTGAATAAATTATGCAATGGTTTTGGGAGTTTGAAAGAATATTTAGGGAATATTTTTAATAATTGTCCTAATAAATATTTTAATTCCGGGCCAAGAGGTTCTGGGTTAAAATTTAATTTTGGATTTGATAAAATTGAGGTTAGTGGTCATGAGGTTAGCAAGCTAACTAAGTTAGGATTAGTTGAAAATAGTGAAAGGTATAAAACAGATCATTCTAAGGTTCAGGTTTTTATGCTGGAGAATGACGGACATACTATAGCTGTTGAGGTTCCTATATGGCTGGAAAAACAAGAATTAGATGGTTTTAATAGGTTTTTTAAGAGTGATGAACCTTTAACTGGTCATATAGATATTTTAAGAGTTGATGATAATAAAATTTGGGTATGGGATTATAAACCAGGAGCTAGACAAGAGAAGTATGCTGACACGCAAGTTTATTTTTATGCTTTGATGTTAAGCAAAAGAACTGGTATTTCATTGGATAATTTTAGATGTGGTTACTTTGATTCAGAACATGCTTTTATATTTAAACCTAAATTAAGAAAGAGGGATTTGTTTAAGTTTTAACCTAATGCTCTACGCAAGTCTGAATAATAAAATATTTTATTTACTCCACATTCATTTAAAACTTTAGTAATAGAATCTACTATTGGATTTTCTAAGAATCTATCATAAATAGTAGCTTCCAAGATATTTTTATTTTTAGAAATAACTCCTAAATAATTTCTTACTTCAAATATAACCCACCCACAATTTTCAGACCCCTTTGCTTCTAATAGAGATTCTAATCCTTTATTTTGTAATTCTTCTTTAAAATATTTAATAAAACTTAGTCTTTCTTTTTTTGTCCATCCTTGGAATTTTTCCATAAGATTCTGTATTGTTTAGTAGTTAAAAATCTTTGGTATAATTTATATATAAAAAATACATAAAATAGAATATGCAAGCGGTAATATTAGCTGCGGGTAGAGGTAAAAGATTGGGGTTATTAACTAAAGATAAACCAAAACCTCTAGTTGAGATAAATGGTAAAAGTTTATTAGAATATAATATGGATAATCTGATTGGTTTTGTTGATGAAGTTATTTTAGTTATTGGGTATAGAGGTGAACAGATTAAAAATAGATTTAAGAAAAATTATAAGGGTATAAAATTAAAATATATTAAACAGGATAAACAATTAGGAACTGGTCATGCTTTGTCTTTAGTGAAAAAAATTATTAAAAAAAATTTCTTAGTTTTAATGGGTGATGATTTATATTCAAAAAAAGATATTAAAAATTGTTTAAAAAATAAATTATGTGTTCTTGCTAAAAAAGTTGATAATCCTGAACGATATGGGATTTTTAAATTAAAAAAAGGAAATAATATTAAAGATGTTATTGAAAAACCAAAAAAATATGTTGGGAATTTAGCAAATGTTGGGGTCTATAATTTAAATAAAGAAATTTTTAAAGAATTAATTAAAATAGAAATTAGCGAAAGAAAAGAGTATGAACTTACAGATGGAATTAAAAATTTAGCAAAAAGAAAAAATATTAAATGTGTTAAAGTTAAAGACTATCATATCCCAATTGCTTATCCAAATGATATAAAGATAGCTAATAATTTTTTTAAAAAAATTATAGATTAAAGAATAAAGTGTTTTGTATTTTTTTAACTGGTGTTTTATTTCTTGACCAATTTGGGTTAACTTTGTTTGTGTGATAATGATTTGCTCCTTTAGATAATCTTTTTTCTAATTCTTCTCCTGCTATTCTCTGACATTCCTGCCATGTTTGACCTTTTGGATTCCATACCTTATACCAATTAGGATCTTCTGGGTTAAAACAGGAAAATTGTTTTCTTTGCAATACAACTTCTTGAACTGAATTAGGCCATCTTTTATCTCTAACTCTTCTTAGAACAACACGAGCAGTTTCTCTTTTTAATTCTTCATCAGCACCTCTTGCTTCACCATAAATAGTTCTTGCTAAAAATCTTTTTTCTAAAGGGTTAGGCATTACATATTTAGCTATATTTCTACCAAAATCTCCAGCTAGAGCTATGTTTAATCCTAATAATGATATTAATGATCCATATTGTAATTTTTGTCTCATTTTACTACTAATAAGTAAGGATTTCTATTTATAAATATTTCGGTTAATTTATATATTTTAGTTTTATAGAGGAAAAAGATGGAAATACAGTTTTATCCTTTGGATGTTGATAATGTTACAATAGATGGAAAGGATTATATCAGGCTATTTGGGAGAACAATTGAGGGAGAAAAAATATGTGTTTTTGAGCAGTTTGATAATTTTTTCTGGGTTATACCAAATAAAAAGAATGTTGAGTGGGTTAGAAAGCAGATTGAACAATTAAAAATACAGGATGAGAATAAGGTTGTATATGTTAAGAAAGCAGAGCATTTGATTAAGAAATATTTTGGCAAGGAAGTTAAAGCTATAAAAATTACACTAAATAATTCCAATGATTTGAAGCTTATTTCTGATGGAGTAAGAGATATACCAGGATATGGTTCAAGAAAGGAGATTGATATTAATTTATATAAAAAATATTTAATTGAAAAACAGATAACCCCTTTGTGCTTGTGCAAGGTTTCTGGTGAAAAATTTAATTCTAATTTAGAGGTTGATTTTTGTGTTAGAGGCAAAGTTGAGCAGGAAAGCAAGGATATTATAAAAGATTTGAAAGTTTTAAGCCTTGATATAGAAACTGCTGATCCTGTTTTAAGTGTGAATGATGTTAATGCAGGCATACCAATAATTATGCTTGGCCTGGTTGGTAAGAATTTTAAAAAATGTATAACATGGAAGAAGTTTGATACAAAAGAAGATATTGATTTTGTTAGTGATGAAGCTGAATTATTAATTAGATTTAGAGATTTAGTTAAAGAGTATAAGCCAGATTATATGGTTGGTTATTATTCTGATGGTTTTGACTGGCCTTATATAAAATCAAGAGCTGATTTTTTGAAAGTTAATTTAGATTTAGGCTTGGATAAGAGCAAGATAAAATTTAACAGGAGAGGAAGAAAGGGTGCTGTGAAAATCAGAGGAATACCACACATAGATGTCTGCAGGATTATAAAACAAGTAATGAGCGGTGATGTTGCTTCTGGTTCCTTACAATCTTATAGTCTGGATAGTGTTGCTAAAGAAGTTTTAGGTGAGAAAAAAATAGAGGTGAATATATTAAAATTAAAAAATTGCTGGGAGAAAAATGAAAATTTAGAAGAGTTTTGCTTGTATAATATAAAAGATGCTGAATTATGCTTGAGAATTTTTGAAAGAATACTGGATAATATAAATGAATTAGTTAAAATTGTTTCTCAACCAATTTATGATGTTTCTAAGATGACATTTGGGCAGTTAATTGAAAATTACTTGATGAAAAAGACAAAAGAGTTTAATGAGATTATTCCCTCAAGGCCAACATTTGGTGAAAGAGAGAACAGAGAGTATAATACATATACAGGTGGTTTAGTTGTTGAACCAAAACCTGGCTTGTATGAGAACCTTGCTGTATTTGATTTTCGCGGTTTGCATCCGAGTATAATCAGTGCACATAATATTTGCTTGTCTACTTTAACTGATGATAAAGAAAAAGCTAATGAAAGCCCTGAGATTGATGGAGAAAAATATTATTTTAGCTACAAAGAAGAAGGATTTATTCCAAAAATTATAAAAGAATTAATTGAGAGAAGAATTAGAATTAAAGAAATGATTAAAAAGAAAGATGATGCTGTTTTAAAAGCAAGAAGTTATGCTCTGAAAATAATTGCTGCTGGTTTTCACGGCTATATGGGTTATGCTGGTGCAAGGTGGTATAGTATTGACTGTGCTTCTGGAATTTTAGCTTATGTACATTTTTATATGAAAAAATTAATTTCTGAAGCTGAAAAATTTGGTTTCAAAGTTATATATGGCGATACCGACAGTTGCTTCTGTGAATTAAATGATAAAGAGAGAAAGGATGTTACAAAATTTTTAAGAGATTTTAATAATGAGCTTCCAAGTTTGATGGAATTAGAATTAGAAGATTTTTACCAGAGAGGGTTGTTTGTTGAAAAGAAAAGCGAGAAGAAAGGTGCTAAGAAAAAATATGCTTTAATTAATGAAGATGGTAAAATTAAGATAAGAGGTTTTGAAACTATAAGGAGAGACTGGAGTCTTGTTTCTAGAGAAATACAAAACAAAGTTTTGAAAATGATATTAGAAGAACAAGATTTAGGAAAAGCTTTGAAATATGTAAAAGGTAAGATTGAAGATATTAAGAAAAAAAGATTAGATGTTAGTGATATGGTGATAAGAACACAGCTGAAAAAAAATATAGATGAGTATGAAGCTATAGGCCCTCATGTTGCTGTTGCCAGACAGATGCTAAGAAAAAATATAAAAGTTCAGGCAGGTTCTATAATTCAGTATGTTGTTACAGAAGGTCCAGGTTTGATAAGAGACAAGGCTAAGATGGTTGAGGATGCTACTAACTATGATGCAGAATATTATATAAATCACCAGGTATTACCTAGTGTTGAGAGTATATTTGAAGCTGTTGGTTATAGAAAAGATGATTTATTAAGCGAGGGAAGTCAGGTTAGGTTAGGAGAGTTTTGAAATGGATGAAAAAATAAAAAATATGATTGAGAATAATATTGTATCTTTTGCTACTTCAAGTAAAGATGGAAAACCAAATGTAATTGCTGTTGCTTGTTTAAAAATAGTTGATGATAAAATAATAATTACAGATAACTATATGAATAAAACTAAGAAAAATTTGGAAGAAAACAATAAAGTTGCTTTAGTTGTTTGGAAAAATGAAGAAGGTTATCAATTAAAAGGTACTGCTGAGTATATCATAGAAGGAAAATGGTTTGATTTTGTTAAAAATTTAAAGGAGAATAAAGATTTACCTGCAAAAGCTGTTGTAGTTGTTACAATAGAGGAGGTTTGTAAATTAGCATGAAAAGAGTATTTTTAATACATGGATGGGATGGTTATCCTGAAAATTGTTGGTTTCCTTGGTTAAAGAAAGAATTAGAAGTTAAAGGATTTAAGGTAATAGTTCCAGCGATGCCTGATACAGAGAATCCAAAAATTGATGCATGGGTTTCTAAATTAAAAGAAGTTGTTGGAGAATCTGATAAGGAAACTTTTTTTGTAGGACATTCAATTGGTTGCCAGACTATTATTAGATACTTAGAATCTCTTGAAGAAAATGTAAAAGTTGGTGGTGTTATATTTGTTGCTGGATGGTTTAATTTAACAGATGAGACTTGGGATGAAGATTATACAAAAGAAATTGCTAACCCTTGGTTAGAAACCCCAATTAATTTTGAAAAGATTAAGAGCCACACAAATAAATTTGTTGAAATTGCTTCTGATGATGATCCTTATGTTCCTTTGTCTGATACAGATTTATTTAAAGAAAAATTAGGAGCAAAAATAATTATTTTAAAAAATAAAGGACACTTTAGTGATGATGATGGAGTAAAAGAATTACCAATTGTTTTAAAAGAATTACTGGATGAACTGCCTGTTAGGTCACACTCCGGAAAGG
>CBFDDQ010000027.1:0-14869 GCA_965603615.1 Candidatus Woesearchaeota archaeon | reverse complement strand
GATGTTTGCAAAACCTTAGCAATCATACACAATATTTCTATTTCAGTGCAATACCAGGCTATGCGATCTCGGCATATAATATAAGAATAAAAAGCCCTTTAAAAATCTTATCAATTCGAAAAAAATAAAAAAAATAAAAAATTATCTCTTCTTTCTCTTAGCATACTTTTTAGCTGCTTTTGGAGCAAGTTTTCTTAAAAGCTTGGTTACTTGCTTTCTTAAAGATAATGTACTCATCCTGTTTCTAACTCTAACTTTTTTCATAACTGCATTCACTATCTTTGGACTTGCACCAGCTTTTCTAATAGAAGCTTTTAACTTTGCAGGTTTGTAAGTATCTCCTCTCTTTACTAATTTTATTTTTGCCATAAAAACACCTCACATTTTATAAAACATTTTAATACTTTTAAATTTATCTATATTTCATCTCTGCCTTGTCTGTTTTCAGGTTTTGGCATTTTAACTCCTAATTTAGAATAAATCCCAGCCTCACTTTTCCCAGCAATTCTTTTGCCCTTAAAAAACAAGCCATACTCATTCAGCTTCATACCTTTCCTAATAGCCACTCTTCTCAATAAAATATTATGAGCCTTATTCCCGGTAAAATACTGTAAAGCAGCGCCATACTCATAATCAGGAACAACCCTAATATCAATCTGTAAATTATTTTTCATTAACACAGAAGCCTTAGTGCCACCTTTAGCCTGAACTTTTTTAACACCTTTTAATTTGCAAAATTTATCAATTAATATTCTAGGTCTAGATGAAGTAACAATTAAATCTAAATCACCTATTGTTTCTTGCCTTCTACGAACAGAACCAGCTTCTGAAGCTCTTTTAACACCAGGAACTCTTTTTAATATCTTCAATATCCTCCTGGCTTCTTTAAGTGCAATATCTAAAGGCATTCTACCCCTGTGTCCTCTAAAAACTTTTATACCTTCAAGAATATTTTTTTCAAATTTCTCTTTAAATGTTGGTAACTTTCTAATCAAACCTTTCTTAGCAGCCCTCTCCAAATCCTTAACTGTCTTAATTCCTAATTTCTCTCTTAATAACTTAACTCTTCTAGGACCTAAACCAGGAACTCTAACTACATCTAATATACCTTCATCTAAATGTTTCTTTAATTTCTCATAAGTTTTAATCTTTCCAGTTTTCAAAAATTCAACAATTTTTGTACCTATAGATTCACCAACACCAGAAATTTTCCCCAGACCTTTCAAGCCCTGCTTTTTGTAAATCTTAGAAACATCTTCTCTTAATTGCTCAATACTTTTAGCAGCAACTCTATAAGCTTGTGGTTTCCATTTAACTTTTTTCATAGCATAAATAGTAGCCAGATCTTCAAATATTCTCACTAATTTAGAATTATTATTCATCTCAGCCTCTTTTACTTTATTTATAAACACTACCTCTTTTTCTAAATCTTAACAAATATAATATTTCTCCATTTTTATACCACAAGTATATTAATCTAAATTTTCCTACTCTTTCACTTTGTTTTGATCTCATAACATTTCTTAAATGCTTTGCTCTATCAGGATTTTTAATAATCTTTTTTATTTGTTTTTTTAATGCTTCTTTTGTTGATTTATCTTTCACACTTTTCAAATCTTTTTTAAATTTGTTAAGTTCTCTTATTTCTACAATTTAAATCACCTTTTTATTCATTAATCCATTTATCCATCTTTTTAAAAAACTTTTTTTCACTCATAGATTCATAATTACCTTTTTCTATATCTTCCATAGCTTCTTCTGCTAATTTCATATCAATAATTTGTTCCTTCAATTCTTCTAAAGTCTCCATTTTAAACTTATTAAAAGGCCTTACAATAATTTCATTTTTCCCTTCAACAATCAAAACCTTCTTCCCGCTATGAATTCCTAAATCTTTTCTCATTTCTTGAGGGATAACAATCTGACCTTTCACTCCAACCTTTCCAATATCAATTTCCATTTTTCCTCCTTATTCTTACTAATCCTACTAGTATTACTGGTAATACTTTATATATAAAACTTTCTATTTCAAAATCTTCTCAGCTCTTTTTATCATCTCTTTTTTCAAAGCTATAAACACACCGCCTTCTTTGCCCTTGACAAAACTAGTCTCTCCAGGTTTTATTATTTTACTCAAAATATCAGACTCTACATCAATATGTGTAATTCTAGCATTAGACTTGCCTTTCTCATGAATATAACAATCTGCTTTCAAAGAATGTTTACCTTCACCTCTCCCTGACATAAATAAAATAAAAACTTAAGAACTTATAAACTTTCTTCTCTTGTTAGTTCATCATTATAAAAACCATAGTTTAACCTAAATTCATTCAATGAAATTTTGCCTACATCCAGATTAACTTTTGTTTTCTCCCCTATAAATTTATCAAATCCTTTCATCACCATTGGAATATCAGGATCAGATTTTAAAAATTCAATTATTTTTTTATACATGAATTTTTGTCTGGAAGTCAGATCTAAATCAAATTCTAAAAAATCAATATTATCACTAAAAGAAGCCAATCTGATAAAGTGTCTGTTTTTTTCATCCTTCTCAATACCTAAACCTGAATACCTTTCTCCTATAGACAATTCAAAATAAAGATATTTCTCCTTTTCAGTTAGAATAAAATATTCCAAACCATTAATTAATCCATCTAATCTATGAAGAAAATCAACTGTATCATTAAAGGGTGCACCTTCTGCACCAGGTGATATTTTACCAGTTAACATTCCTTTTAACAAATCAGATTGTCTCTCTAATCTTGAATTTTTAAATTTCAAATCACCCATCTCACTTTTTGACTTTGAACATTCTGCATCTAAAAGAGCAAATCTTTCTTCCAATTCTAAAAGTAAACCCATTTGATTTGCCAAGATATCTCTTTCTTCCTTAGTATTATCTAATAATTTTCTCAAAAAAGTAATTTCCCTTTCAAAAATTAAATAATCTTCCAAAAGAGAATCATGATATTTTCTTACTTTATCTTCTGAAACATATCTTGAACCTGCTTTTTTACATGCTGACCTTAAAATATCAACTACAACAGGCACCAATGATAAACCATAAGCAAAACTAGCATTAAACACACCATCAAATTCATCAGAATTAAAAAATCTTTGAATATTAGATTTGTAATTCTCTTTTCTTCTCTCAGGAATATTTTTAAATCTAAACTCATCTACAAAATCTCTTAAAGAATCTCTCCTCAAAACACCCTCTACTCTTTCAGGTATCAGTTCAGATTTTTTAGAAGGAACAAACTTTTCTGCTGTAAAAACCCTTTTAAACTTTTTATCTCCAGATTTAAACACATCCACTTGCCCTTTTAAGCCCTTTTCATAAGCAACACAAGGAATTACTATATCATATCTAAAACCATCCAATAAATCCATCAAAGAATCACTATCATGCACATATTCTCTAATATACTTTTTTCCTTCTCTAAAAATTCTTTCCCTATTATCATAAACTTCTTTTGTTTTATCTCTAACAAAATCTCTAAATCTGCCTAAATGTCCCCTAACCCTCCCCTTAGTCATTGTATAAATTTCCTTAATATTTGTGCTTATAAACCTTACTTTTACAAAATTTGCCTGCAAAACCTTTAAAAAGGATATTCTAACTAAATATATTATAGCGGGATAGAACAGTCTGGAGTGTTCGTCACTAACAAAAATTAGCGAAATGGGCTCATAAGGCTTGTTTGAGACACCCGAAAACAACTAAAATTAAAAAGTTAGTTATCTGGAGGGTCGTTGGTTCAAAAGTTTTTGCTGAAAGTCCAACTCCCGCTATTTTTTTTCAAAATGACTGGAAAAGGAAAGATATTACTCTGTGGAATTGATGAAGCTGGAAAAGGACCAATTTTAGGCCCATTAGTTTTAGCAGCTGTAGCTATAGAAGAAAAAAACCTAAAAAAATTAGAATCTCTGCCAAATCTAAAAGACTCTAAACTCCTAACACCAAAGCAAAGAGAAATATTATTTAAAGAAATAATAAAATTAGCAAAAATATATAAAATTCTTACAATAAACCCAAATGAAATAGATGAAGCTATAGATGGAGAAAATGAACTAAATCTAAACTGGTTAGAAGCGCAAAAATCAGCTCAACTAATCAATGAATTAAATCCAGACCATGTTTTCATAGACTGCCCATCACCAAACATACCAGCATACACAGCTTATCTTCAAAATATAATAGATACAAAAACAGAAATAATCTGCAAGCACAAAGCAGAAACACTATTCAAATTAGTAGCAGCAGCCTCAATTCTGGCAAAGGTAACAAGAGACAAGGAAATTAAAGAAATTCAAAAAAACATAAAAGAAAAAATAGGCTCTGGTTATTTAACAGACAAGATAACACAGGAATTCCTGCAAAACAACTACCAGCAATATCCAAACATAATTAGAAAATCCTGGATTACATATAAAAGATTATTAGAAAAACAATTTCAAAAACCATTAACAGAATTTAGTGAGGATTAGGATCCATAGCATCAACTTCTCTAGTTATACTATCTAAAGAAGCACTTACAGAAATATAAGCGCTAACAGGTGAAGGGTTTGTTTCAAAATCTTGTAAAACTTCTTCTAAGTTTTCTTTACACTCTTTCTTAAAATCTGGAAAAGAATATTTTCTACCTTCTTCTACTGATAGAAAAAATCCACCACTACAAACACCACCTTCTAGATAATTTCCTTCACTTAAATCTCCCCTATAAAAAAGAAGGTTATAATCAACAACAGAATATTTGCCAGTTTCTAATTCTTCACAAACAGAACCAATATTTTTCCCTATTTCTTGAATTAATCTTTCAAATTCTTCTAAACTAAATTGTTCATTTTCACAACGCAAACTATACAGTTCTTTATTATTAATAGGTTCTGGAACTTTAACTTTCATTTTTTATTCCAATCAACCATAGTCCCGTCTCTTGCAGCATCTTTCTCTGTAAAACCTTGTGGATATCTCTTTTTTAGTTTCTCTAAGTTCTCATTTAAAATCTCTTGAAAATCCCAGTTGTAAAAGTTGCAGATCATAGCCATGTACCACAAAGTATCTCCTATATTTTCCTTTATACCTTCTCTCTGGTCATTTTTATGAGCAACAGTTTTCTTAATGCAGCTTGCCACATCACCAGCTTCTCCAGCAATCCCAAGACCCCAGGTTAATATCTCATGCTCTTCAGTTTCAAATTTCTTTGCAGATAATTTGCATAATTCCTGATATTCTTTTAAATTCTGTTTTTCCATATATTATTATAAAATCCTTTACTTTATAAAAATTTATAAACTTAAAAACCACAATTATAAATAATGAAAACAAAGATAATCTCTGATAAATTAATCCTAAGACCAAAGGATATCAAATATCACCCAGTACAAAAACAAACAGGGGAGCCAACAGAGATAATTGGAGTATTCAACCCTGCAATGGTTAGATTAAAAAATAGCATACTATTAGTAGCAAGAGTAGCTGAATCATTCTATACAAAGAAAGGCGCCCAAACAAAAAAATCTCCTATATTTGATCCAAAACAAAAAAAATTTATCGCGGAAGAATTCTCAAATATTAAAAAATTTAAAAATTTAAGAGTATTTCATGTTAAAGACCATGGAACTACAAGAGTAGCCTTTACATCTTGGTTATTACCAATAGAACTAGATCCAGAAACTTTAGAAATAAAGAAAATACATTATAAAAAAGCCATATTACCAAAAAGAAAACTACAAGAATTTGGTATAGAAGACCCAAGGATTACGAGAATTAAAAATAAATTATACATGACAGTAGTAGGTTACAGCAAACGAAAGATTTGTACTTATTTATATCAATTAAATGAAAAAACTTTAAAAACTAGATTAAAGGGTTTAATTTTTGAACATCAAAATAAAGATGTAGTCTTATTTCCTAAAAAAATAAACAATAGATATATAGCGCTAACAAGACCTGCACCACCATTCATTAACTTAGCATACTCTAAAGATTTATTATATTGGAAACCAAGTGAATTCATTATAGCCAGAATAAAATCAAATACAAAAATAAATGAAAAATTAGGAGCAGGATCCCCTCCAGTATCTGTTAAAATAAACGACAAATATTATTGGCTTCAATTAATACATGGAGTAGAAAGAATTGAAAAAGAACCAAAAAAACACAAAATACATCCAGGACATTATAGAACATATGTTCTTTTATTAAACAGGACAAAACCATACAAAGTATTTAAATTTTATAAAAAACCTATACTAGAAGCTAATCCAGAACTAGGTAAACTAATTAAAAAACCTTATATTAAACACGGAAAAGTAGTCTTCACAACAGGCTTAATTAAGTATAAAGACCACTATTTATTAGCATCAGGAGAACTAGACACAGCTATTAGACTAACAGAAATGGATATCAAATTCTAACCACATAAACTTTATAAACTCTCTCAAATTTCTTTTATATTGGTGATTTATGACTCTTATTAACAAAATTTTCATTAAAAATTTCAAATCTTTTGGTAAACCTACAGAACTAATATTTGGAAATAGATTTAATTCAATTATAGGACCTAACGGAAGTGGTAAATCAAACATTTTTGACTCATTCTGTTTTGTATTCGGAGAACTCTCAGCAAAATCAATGAGAGCCAAAAAAGCTTCAAATCTAATATTCAATGGAGGAAAACTAGGCTCACCATCAAAAGAAGCAGAAGTATCAATATTCTTCAATAATAAAGATAAAGAATTTTCATTAGAAACAGAAGAAGTTAAAATTACAAGAGTAATAAAACAAACCGGACAATCTGTATACAAAATTAACAATGAAAAAAGAACAAGACAGCAAATATTAGAATTATTAGCAAGAGCGCAAATAAACCCAGATGGTCACAACATAGTATTACAGGGAGACATAGTGCAGCTAACAGAAATGAAGCCGGATGAAAGAAGAGAAATAATAGAAAATATAGCAGGTATCTCAGTTTATGAAAATAAAAAACATCAGGCTCTAAATGAATTAAACAAAGTTGATTTAAAAATTAATGAAGCAGGCATAATCTTAAAAGAAAGGCATTCTTACTTAAGAGAGCTAAAGAAAGAAAGAGACCAGGCTCAGACATTCAAAGAATATGAATCAAAAGTAAAGCAAAACAAAGCAACTCATCTTTATGTGCAAATAAAAGATAAAAAAGCCACAAAGGAAAATATAGAAGCAGAAAAAGCAAAAATACAGCAAAATCTGGACAAAATAAATAGTAAAATTTCAACTACTAAAAAAGATATAGAAAACAAAAAACAGCAAATACAAAAAATAAATCAGGAAATAGAAGAAAAAGGAGAAAAAACACAAATAAGTTTGCAAAAAGAAATTGGAGAAACAAATACCATAGTTATAAAAAATTCAACAAGAATAGATTCACTAAAAACAGAATTAGTAAAAATCAAAGAAAGAAAATCACAATTAAACAAGGACTTAGAGGAAATAAATTCTAAAATATTAGACTTAAACAAGCAAAAGCAGGAATTAGCAGATAATCTAAAAAAATACAAAAAGCAGGAAACAACAATAACAAAACAAGTCAGTTCAGCAAAAACAGAAACATTCCAGGATACTCTAAAATATGATTTGGCAGTTAATAAATTATTAAACTCAAGTATAAAAGGAGTTTATGGGATTGTAGCGCAGTTAGGTTCCATAGACCAAAAATACTCAACAGCCATAGCAGTTACAGCAGGTGCAAAATCAAAAAGTTTGGTAGTAGAAAGTGATGAAACAGCCTCAACTTGTATAAAATATCTAAAACAAAACAGATTAGGCATAGCTACTTTCATACCTTTGAACAAAATAAAACCAAGATTACTCTTTAACAAATCTGTACTAAAGCAAAAAGGAGTTCTTGGATTAGCAGAGGATTTGATAAAATTTGATAAAAAATATCAGAAAGCTTTTGATTTTATATTTGGCTCAACTGTCATAGTAAAAGATGTTGAAACAGCGAGAAAAGTAGGCATAGGCTCAGCAAGAATGGTAACTCTGGAAGGAGATTTATTTGAGCAGTCAGGTATAATTGTGGGGGGTTTCAGGAGAATAAAATCCTTCTTCTTCAAAACACTTCCAAAACTATCAGGTACAAACATAGAATCAAAATATGACTCAATAAAAACAAAAACAATACAAACCCAGTCAGAAATTAGAAATATAACACAGCAGATAGCAAATATCCATCTCCCAGAAAGGGAAAAAATAATACAAATTCTAAAACAGCATGACAAGGAAATAAATAATTTTGAAGCAGAACTAAAAGATTTAACATCTAATTTATCAAAAAACAAGCAAGCTTTGGAGAACAGGAGAAATCAGGAAGTAAAATTCTACAATGAATATAAAGGATTGTTCGCAAAGAGGAATAAATTATCAGAAGAAATACAAAAACAAGAAGCAAAAATATCAACAGAGGACTACAAAATAAAAGAATTAGAGAAAAAAATAAATGAAATCTCAATAAAAAGAGCAAAAATTACAGCAGAATTAGAAGCATTAACTTTCGAATATGAAGAATTTAAAGAAGTAAAAATAAGAAAAAACATAACAAGAGATGATTTAAGACTGGAAATACAAAAATATGAAAAACTTTTAAGAAATATGGGTAATGTAAATCTAAAAGCATTGGAAATATATGATGAAATACAAGAAGAATATAACTCCCTTATGAAAAAGATGGAAAAATTAAACTCTGAAAAAGAAGATATTATGAAGATGATGAGTGAAATAGAAACAAAGAAAAAATCAATATTCATGAAAACATTCAATGCTATAAATGAAAACTTCAAAAATATATTCATAAGTCTGTCAGAAAAAGGAGATGCCTTTTTGGAATTAGAAAACAAAGAAGACCCTGTAATATCAGGCATAGATATAAAAGTAAGATTAGCAGGAACAAAATTCCTAGATATAAAATCATTATCAGGTGGAGAAAAAACACTAACAGCACTAGCTTTTATTTTTGCAATACAGGAACATCAGCCAGCTTCATTCTACTTATTAGATGAGGTAGACGCAGCCCTGGACAAAACAAATTCTATTTTATTATCAAAACTTATAAAAAAATATGCAGACACAGCCCAGTATATAATGGTATCACATAATGACAACATAATTGGAGAAGCAGATCAGATATACGGAGCATCAATGCAGAAAAATGGAATAACTAAAATTGTTTCTCTAAAAATTTAATTGTTCATTCTCAGCATATCTACCATCACTACAAATATAATCAATATTAATAATATAACAACTATAAAAGAAAAAGCTGTTGGTAAATCATTCATCTGTGCTGTAGCCCCAGTAACCTGCCTCATTCCTACATCACTGACTATACTAACTATTGAAAAAATTATAGCCAAAACAACTAAGACTAATATCACCCTGCTTTTCATAGAATTACAATTTATTTACAGATTAATAAATATTTCCTAATACCGAAATATATAAAAACTTCAACTTTATCAAAAATATACATGGGACACTATTTATCAGATAGAACATTTAAACTTCTTACAAAATATAGTAATGGAGGAGAAGTAGAACAAACAGATATAGTAGAGGTAAATTCTTTAGCTCAAAAATCTGGATTTATAAAATGTGATTTTCCTAACTCAAATAAACAAATAGCTGATTTAACCCCTAGGGGTAAGAGAGTATTAAGATTAGAAGAAAAAGTTAGAACATAAAAAATTAATAAAGGTTTCTCTCAAAATTTATAAATAAATTTTGTAAAAAAAAGAAAAAATTATTCTCCATCAACAATACTTTTAAGTGATTCAAGCGCTCTTCTAGTTCTTATATTTTGAATATCAATTTTCACACTTTCAATACTTTCAGCTTCAACATCTTCTAATCTTTTTAAAGAACCATCTTCTTGTCCTAAAAAAATATATACATCATGATTTGTTCTAATTACAACATCTTGTTTTTTATCTTCATTAATATCTCCAACATAAACTGTTTTAGGTTTACTAGCACTAATTCCAGCTGGAAGTCCTATTCCTAAAGCACCAACTAAAGCACCAACTGTAACTCCTAATATACCAGTAGATATACACATCCCAATATAATCTTTTGTACTTGGCATTTTATCCTCATAAAAAATTAAAAAATCAGAGCTAATAATAACTCTGACTATCATCCATTACAGGTTCTACATCACTTTCTTCTTCTTTCTTGCCTAACTTTTTAAAAGCAACAATCAAACCCAGTATAACCAATAAAGCAATTAAAACTGCAAAACCTACTTCTAAAACATTTTTAACTGAAACTTGTTTTCTCTCAAAAACATTTGTTTTCAAAGTTATATCTCTCAAAACTTCATCATCTTGTTTAACATTTAAGATAAATGAATGTTCTCCGCTAACTTTAGGTCTTACACTTAAAATTAATTCACCAGCTCCATTAGGACTAACTGTAACAAAACCAGGACTCAAACTTACATCAGCCCAGGATTCAGTTCCTAAAACTTCTAATGAATAAACCCTGTCATAATTATCTAAATTAGCTAGCATCAATCTGTAATTTACCACTTCGCCTTTCTTTACTTCTTTAGATACAGCATCAATGCTTATTATAGTATTAATATCACTTATCTGTTTACTGCCTTGAATATAAACCTTGGATTTAGTTGAAACAACATCATGCCCTCTGTTATACTCAACATCAACCTCAACATCATATTCACCACTAGTAGCATCAGAAGGAATAGGTAAATATACAATCACAGAATCTGAAGTTTCATCACTGTTTTCATTTACTTCACTATTGCTTAATTCATCTATATAAGCTCTTGTTCCAACACCTAAATCAGGTATCTTAACATTAACTTTAATATCTTCTTCTTTTCTTGAGCCCATATTTTCAACCCTAACTTCAACAGCTAAAGGTCTTCCAGCTTCAACCTTGTAGCCAGGTCTCATTATAACATCCTGGATTAGTAAATTATGCCTTCCTTCTCTTATTTGTAATACTATGCCTGAAACATCTTTAGAACCTGTAGGATTTGCAATCTCTAGGTTTAAAGCATAATCTCCAGCATCAATATCACTTGGTAAGTTTAAATGCAAATATTTAATATAAATCCCTGTACTTCCTTCAACATCAAAGATTTTAGTAGAATAATCTATATTATCATACTCATAACCCTCTACAGAAGCTTTTACTCTCACATCATCATAATCTATTGCACTTTGCAGTTCAACTCTAATATCTAAATCTTCACCCCTCTCAATAGCTACAATTCCACCATTAGTAACATCAACATCATTAACCTCAATCTCATTAAACATTATGCCATTTACAGCATTTACCTGAGGAATAGTTAACATACTAACTAGTAAAATTAAAAACATGAATATTGTCTTGATTTTCATTATGTAATCCCTCCAACCACTTTAAAGTGTTATCATTTTGCAGTTGCACCAGTATATAAACCTTACTAAAAGAAATATTTACAAATTTACTTTAAATTTGAGAATTCACTACATATAGTAGTAAAACAGTGGGGATATCAGGATTTGAACCTGAATCAACCGGTCTGGAGCCTTGGCTTCTCTTTTGGAGAATCGGCCACTCTGCCAGGTTGAGCTATATCCCCATTAAGGATATCTTCCTTTGTAATAACTAGAATCTCATTTTTGGATATATAAAACTTATCTTTCTTACCTTTAGTGTTACATATTAACAAACCAGAACTACAATTAGAAACATTTTCTATATATTTATTAACTTGTTTTACATCAGATAAGGAAATAGGTTTAGATTGGTAATCTTTAATCTCTACAACATATTTTTTATTTCCTATTCTAATTAAAGCATCAGCAATTCCTACCTTAGTCTTGGGGTATCTTTTTACATTTCCAAAATTATAGAGTAATTTAATTATTTCATTTTCAAACTTTAAAGCCCTCAATTTAACATCTTTATTCATAGCACCATAATTTTTTCTTCTTTCTTCAGGATATTTAATACAAGCTTTCTCATAGGCTTCCCTTATTCCACCTTTAAAGATCTCTTGAACATGAGTTTTACAAGCCTTATTTATTTCCCATTGAGTACAATCAGAATTTGACTTGATATAATCTATAATTTTATTTTGTATTTTAATTGAACGTTTTTTATGACCTTCTATATATTTTACATTTGCTTTTTTACAAAATTCTTCCATATTTTTAAAATAATTATAAATACCAATACCAATTATCTCCTGTATTTCTACAGAACTAGAGAGAGGATTTTCTTTTAGATATCTTAAAGCTTTATTTAGTTTATTTAGTTTAGGATAATCTACACCAGCTACACCATAAGCATTAATTATAGAACCAAACACCCTGGGAATAGTTACCTTTGTCGCTTTTTGGATTTCAGTAACATTGCATCCTGGATTTTCTTTTATAAAACTAATAACATCCTTAATTTGTTCATCTCTACTTCTTTTAGATAAAGCTTTAGAAAATGGAACACCAGCTGCTTTCCAAGCTTCCTTCATCATTCCTGGAAAAACCCTCTCAACCTTAATCTTAATATCTTTTCTAATTTGGTTATAAGTAGCATTTGGATTTCTTTTAATATAATTAAGAAGAATATTTTTCTTACCTTCTAAGTCTTTATACATATAATAATTAAAAGCCTTTTAATATATAAATTTTATGCTACATCCCCAAAATGCAAAGATTTATAAATCATATACTAAAATATATAAATGATTAAAAAATGCCAGAAGAAGTACCAGAAAATTATAGGATAAAAAGAGATTTTATTAGTGACATAGAGAGATGGGTTTCTGAACATAAAAGACCAAATGAAGCTTGTTTACCTGTAGGTGATAGTTCTTACAGTCCAAATCAAGTATTAGAAGAATTAAAATCTAATTCTGAATTAGGAAAAAGATTAGCATTTGAGTATGATAAAAAGAGTGAAGCAATATGGAAAAAAGGGGTTAATGATAATTTTAAGATTTTTTCCAAGGGTATAGGTGCTATGGTTTTAGGTATGGTTGCTACATTTTCATTAGGATATGTAAATTTACCAAAAGAAAATTATAGTAACCATCCTGTAGTTCTTGAACATCAATCTGCAGTTAAAACTTTGAGTAATCTAGAAAGAAGGAGGGATTACTTACAAGATAAAATTGATTTAGAATATCAACCAGAAGAAGCTAAAACTCATTTAGAAAGAGTGTTTAGTGAAGAGTCTGATAAAATTAGTTCTTTAGATAAAGCAATTGAAATAATTGAAAGAGATATAACAGAGCTAGAAGATACTGAGGAAGTTAAAGCTAATAAAAAGAGTTGTGAAGAAGCAGTTAAAAAATTACCTTATTTTACATTTGGATTTTTAGGTATTGAACTTGGTATAATTGGTGTGACAGTTGGTTTATTTAATAAAAATTTTAAAAAAATGAAGAAAAAAATTGATGAATTACTTTCCTAACTATTTTCCCAACCCTTCTAACCTAATTATATCATTTATCTCACCCACAGAAATACTGCACCCTCTAAGTTTAGTGCCCCACAACAAACCATCTAATAATTCCTTCTCATCCTCATAACTAGCTATATACTTATCAAACAAACCAAACTCATAAGCAAGCACTAATAACTCAGCACTTCTCAGAATATTAACCTTTGAAATTTCCCCCAAAAACAATTTATAATTATCCTTGTTAAATTTTGTTTTAGTATGCAGTTTTTTACTAAGTAAATTCATCAAATTTTTAGGGTTCTCTACTAACACCCTTGTAGTTCTCTCATCTACTAATAAAGCACTAGCACCAATCTCATTTGCCAAAGCTAAACTTTCCATTTCACCCTCATGCACCAATTCCAGATAACCCTGACTTGTGCTAAACACCTTATTTGCAAAACCTAACAACCTGTTTGTCTTAACTTTCAAATCTCCATCATAAACTTTTATTATCCCTCTCTTAATATAATCCCTGACAATTATAGCTTCTAATTTAAACCTCTTGCCTCTTATTGGCTTGTCAACCAGCTCATATTTTACAGCTTTTGAAATATAAAACTCACCATTAAACTTATTCTTCAAAGGTTCTAATAACCATAACATATTATTTATAGTCAAACCTATAATTGTCCCTGAGTCAAATACCAAAGCCTTCATGAAAAAATCCTCCTGGCCATCCTCAATCTTTCCTTAGCACTCATTGTAACATTATATTTAACATCAGCTATTCCAGTCTCACCAACATAACCAACTAGATCCCACTCGCTTATTCCAAGCAGCTCAGCAGTTTTTCCAATTGATAAACCATGCTCATGTATTCTTGAAGCTTTAGAAATCTTAGCCTTGTTAATAACATCAATAATATACTTCCTGAACTTCCTGCCTAATTTATCAATGCTTTGCAGTAAATTATGCATATGGTGTTCATATTCAGTTATATTGTCTTTCTCTAAATCAATTCTAGCATTATTTAAATTCTCAATAACACTTTTATAAAATATATTCCACTCTTTATACTTCCTGTATCTTGTCCTCTCAAAAATTTTAGCTATAGAATAAATAATCACAGCAGTAGAAATAGAATACTCATCCTGTAATATACTTGCATTATGAATTACATGGTCGCTCAAATCTTTTAATTTAGATATATCTTCTTTTTTTATTGCTTTCAAACTCTCTTTTAAAACATTAAGTATATCCTTCTTTACTTTCTCCTGCATAGCACACCTCTCTTTTAAAATATTTGCTCAATAAATGTAAAAGACCTTCTTCTTTAAGTAAATATCTCCCATTAGAATTTAAAGTTTTTGATACTTCACCTCCTTCTTTAAATAAATATCCTCTTTTAGAATTTAA
>CBFDDQ010000026.1:0-15129 GCA_965603615.1 Candidatus Woesearchaeota archaeon | reverse complement strand
ATATTATGTTTGTTTTTAATAATTTACCATCTCTCCTAATTATAATATATTTTCCTATGCCATCACATTTTATACCTGAAATTTCCTTGTCGTGTAATAAAGGTTCAATTCTTCCAAGAGCAAATAAAGAATTTACTGCATAATATTTTATGTTTGTTAATTGTTCTTCTGTTAAATCAGGGGCTGTTTGTTTTAGTAACTGCCAGAGCTGCTTTGGATTTTCTGGTTTTTGCTGGATTAATTGTTTTAATATTTTTATTTCATTTTCTTTTATTGGCGGCTCTCTTATTATGTATCTATCATTTATGTCTGCCATTGCCAAAAGTTTGTTTGAATAATTATCCTGTATTAATGGAAGCTGTGATTTTTTTAATTTTGTTTCTGTGATTTCTTTTTTATATTTTGGAATTGTTTTAAATCCGTTAATTTTATTTCTTCCTGGTGATGGCACTGGGAAGATTTTTTTGCCTTTTTGTATTTTTCTTGTTTCCTTGATTGTTATTCCTGGGATTTCTTTTATTTTTGGTTTCATAACTGATGGTATTGGTATTGGTATAATTTTTGCTTTTTTTTGCGTTCTGATACATGATTTTATGAAAGAATTTAAGAGCATCTGGTTTTTTTCCAGGTCTGGGTTTTTTAATCTGAATTGTACATCTTTTACTATTGCTTCTAACTCTATTAATTCCTCATCTACCAGGAAGAATGGTTCATTAGAATTCATTTTTTGATTGTGGAGGTGTTTTTCTTTTAATATATTGCTCTAAAAGTAATAAACCCCTAGCTAATTGCTTGTTCTGATCTATTAGTTGTGTTAATTTGAATGCTAATGGTTCTTTTTCTGCACCTTTGTCTATATTTTCTGCAGCTCTTTGGAATATATTTACTAATTTGTCTATATTTTTGTTTAAATTGTTCATAGAACTTATTAATTCAACAGACTTTTGCTGTAAAATAACATTATTTTTTGTTAATTGGTTTATAATGTGTTGTTTAGATACTCTTGTTTTAGAAGTTTTTTTCAATTTTTACACCCCTTTATTCTTAAATTGTTAAGTTTTTGATATTTTTAAATCTTTCTTATAATCCTTTTTTTATATTTTCTATTATAATTTCTTCCCATTTTGCTTTTGTTTTTAAATTTAGTGAAAATCTACCTTTACCAGACCTTAAACTTGGTTTTTTTATAATAATATTCTTATTTTGTAATTCTTTTAAAATTTTAAGAAGAATTTTTTTATCTACTTTTTTGCCAAAATCATCAAAATCTAATAATCTATGTCCAATATAACCATTTCTAAATAATTTGATAATAATCCAACTTCTAATCTCTGTTTGCATTTATATGATTTTGATAAGAAGATATATAAGTTTTATTATGTATAATTTTTAAACATTCAAGTAGTTGGTAATATACAAAGATTTATATATGAATTATGCTTTGATTTATAATATGAAATCAGCTTTTGTGCAAATATTTGGAGAAAATCCTTTTGTCAAAGTTATGGATTTTTTATTAGAGAATTATATATTTGATTATTCTAAAACAGAAGTTGCTAATGAAGTTGGCATCTCTAGGATAACTATTGAACCAATATGGCAGAATATGATTAAACAAAAAATAATTATTAAAACTAAACAAATAGGAAATGCTAGTTTATGCAGATTAAATACCAAAAATCCAATTGTAATAAAATTAAGAGAATTAGATATAGTTTTAGCAAATAAAATTTATGGCAAGGAAAAAGTTCCTGTTGCTATTTCTGTATAGTTCTACATCATACCTGGCATTCCCTGCATTCCACCTGGTGGCATTTGAGGCATTTCTTTTGCAGAGCCAGATGCTATAACATCATCAATTCTTAGAATTAGTTCTGCTACTTCTGATGCTGAAATTATAGCTTGAGTTTTTATTTTTAGAGGCTCTATAATATTTGATTTCCATGCATCAACTACTTTACCTTTGAAAACATCTATACCTGCCCATTTTTCTTTTTTATCATGCTTTGATTTTAAATCTGTTAACATGTCAATTGGGTCCAGACCTGCATTTTCTGATAATGTTCTTGGTACAATTTCTACGGAATCTGCAAATGCTTCAACTGCTAATTGCTCTCTTCCTGATAATTTGTTTGCATAATTTCTTAATTCCTTTGCCAGTTCAATTTCCACTGAACCTGCACCGCCTACAATTTTTCCTACTTTTATTGAGGCATTTATGTCTCCTAAAGCATCTTTAACTGCTCTTTCAACTTCATCTACTACATGGTCTGTTCCGCCTCTGATTAATAATGTAACAGCTTTTGGGTTTTTGCAATCTTGTATATATGTTAATTCTTCATCTCCTACTTTTTGTTCGCAAACTAAACCAGCATAACCTAATTCATCCTTATTTAATTCTTCTATTGAGGAGATTATTTGAGCACCAGTAGCTCTTGATAATTTTTCTATGTCAGATTGTTTAACTCTTCTAGCTGCATAAATATTTGCCTTTGCTAGGAAGTGCTGCACTAGGTCGTCAATTCCTTTTTGGCAGAAAACAACATTAGCACCTGATTTAATTATTTTATCTGCTATGTTTCTTAACATTGATTCTTCCTGGGTTAGGAAAGCCTGCATTTGTTCTGGATTGTTTATTTCAATTTTTGTGTCTGTTTCTGGGTTTTTAATTTCTAATGCACAGTCAAGTAAAGCTACTTTTGCTTTTTGTATAGATTTTGGCATTGAAGAATGAACACGCTCTTTATCTATAACTATTCCCTTGATTAGTTCTGAGGATTCAATTCCATCTCCAGTTCTTTTTTCTATTTTAATATCATCTAAATTTATAGATTCATTTTCATGAACCTGTTTTATAGCTTTAACTGCCAGATCTGCCAGATGTTCACTTGAGGATTCTGCACTTTTTCCCTTCATAGCTGTGATTGCAATATATCTAAGTAAGTTTTCATCTTTAATTGAAATATCTTCTGCTATATTATTTAAAATTTCTAATGCTTTTTGTGAAGCTAATCTATAACCCTTAACTATAACTGTTGGGTGGATGTTTTTATCTAGGAGTGATTCTGCATTTTTTAGTAATTCACCTGCAAGAATAACTGCTGTAGTTGTTCCGTCTCCTACTTCATTTTCCTGTGTTTTAGCAACTTCAACTATCATTTTAGCTGCTGGGTGCTCAATCTGCATTTCTTCCAGAATTGTTACTCCATCATTGGTAACTGTAACATCATTCATAGAATCAACTAACATTTTATCCATACCTTTTGGACCCAGAGTAGTTCTAACTGTTTCTGCAACTAATTTAGCTGCCATTATATTATTTCTTTGAGCTGATTTACCTGTATCTCTTTGGGTGTTTTCTGGCAGTATAAATATTGGTTGCGGTTGGTTTGTCATTTTTGATTTAACCTCACTTTAAAGGAGTATTAAGAATTTAGTAAGATTTGTATTTATAAAGTTTGCTATAGGTTTATAAGTTTCTAATAAATTTGAATTAGGATGAAAGGACTGTTGAGATGGGGGCTAGGTGTAATTTTATTAGGATTAAGTTCTTGTTATACTCCAAAAGATTTAAAGCTTCCTCACCAATATCAATCTTTGAAAAAATCTCCTTATGTTTCCCGCACAGATGAGGAAAATAATATTAATTATTATACTTTAAGGAATTCAAAAGGTTTAATTAAAAAAGCAAGAAAGAGAGTCCCTAGATTAACAGAAGCTGTTGAGGAATCAGAAGGTAAAAGAAAGGAAACTTTAGAAATTATATTATTAAAAAATAAAGCTTATATTATTGTAGAAAGACAATTTAAAGAAGATGGAGTAAAAACTAAAGGTACAAAAGGGCTTTATAGTTTATATCACAAGTGTATAATCTTGAGAGGGTGGGATCCTGAAACAATGGTGCATGAGACAGTGCATTTAATAGATTATCAGGATGGTAAACAAGATTTAAGTGAGAAACAGGTTATAATAAAAGAAAGAGAGATTTGCAAAAAATTAGGTTTGTAATTATTCTATGTAAATTGCTGGTTTTTGAGGTTTTGCTTTTTTTGACTTATTTTTAGGATCTTTAATATTTTTATCATTTACTGCATAGATTTCAAATTTTAGATTAAAATCTTTTTCTAGGTTTGATTTTTCCTGTAAAAGTAAATCTTTTTCATTTGGTATACAGTAGAGATAGACTTTTTTTGGTGTTATTTTAACTAATTTTAGAATCATACCAATGTCTGATCTTATCTTGTCTATTGTTTCTTCTTCTTGTTCTATTTTTTTATCTATTTTATCTGGGTCAAAGGAAGGCCATTTTTCTAAAGAGATGAATGGTTTTTTCTTTAAAATATTATGATAAAATTCTTCTGCTATATGCGGACAGAATGGGTGCAAAAGTTTTAGAAATTTTTCTAGTGTATCTTTTGAAACTTCTGGTTCTAAGGAGTTAAATAAATTTCTTAATTTTATTACAGCTAGATTATAATTAAAATTTTCTATATTTTCTGTTAGTTCTTTAATTGTTTTGTTTAGTTTGTGCTCTACTTTTTTTGATGATTTAGAAATTTTTACTTTATTAAAATATTCAACTATTCTGTTTATAAATCTTGAGCTTCCCTGAATTCCTTTTTCAGACCATGCAATATCTTTGTCAGGTGATGCAAGAGAAACTAAAAACAATCTTGCTGTATCTATACCATATTTTTTTGAAATTTCTTCTGGCAGAACTACATTGCCTCTTGACTTTGACATTTTATAACCATCTGGTCCGTGAAGCATTCCTTGGTTGAATAATTTTGGAAATGGTTCAGATATTTTAGTGAAATTTAAATCTCTAAGAGCTTTTGTGAAGAATCTTGCATATATCAAATGCATACAGGCATGTTCTGCTCCTCCTATATATTGGTTAACTGGCATCCAGTATTTTGCTTTTTCTTTATCAAATGGTTCTTTAGAATTTTTAGGGTCACAGTATCTAAAGAAATACCAGGATGAATCAAAGAATGTATCCATTGTGTCTGTTTCCCTTTTTGCTGGTTTTTTGCAATTAGGACATTTTGTGTTTATGAAATTTTTATTTGTTTTTAGTGGGTTACCTTTTCCAAATTCTACTTTTTCCGGCAATTTAACTGGCAAATCTTTTTCTGGTACTGGAACTATACCACATTTATCACAATAAACAATTGGTATAGGTGTCCCCCAATATCTTTGTCTTGAGATTAACCAATCTCTTAATTTGTATTGTGTTTTTGTTTTTCCTAATTTTTTCTTTTCTATGAATTTTGTAATTTTTTGTATTGCTTCCTTAGAATTTGTTCCATTAAAATGTCCTGAGTTAATTAAAATACCTTCATCTGTAAATGCTCTTTGCATTGTTTTTTCATTTAGGTTTTTAGTTTTGTTCTGAATTACAATTTTTATTGGAATTTTATATTTTTTTGCGAATTCAAAATCTCTCTGATCATGAGCTGGAACTGCCATTACCATTCCTGAGCCATATTCTGCAAGAACAAAGTTTCCTGTGTAAACTGGTATTTTTTCATTTGTTAGTGGGTTAACTGCATAAGAACCTATGAATATACCTTCTTTTTCTAATAATTCTAAATCTTTTTCACTTGTTGATTTTATTTTTTCTAAAAATTTATTTACTTTTGGTTTTTGTTTTTCTGTAACTAAATCCATAAGTTTTGGATGCTGTGCTGAGATAACCATGAATGTTACTCCATAAATTGTGTCCGGTCTTGTTGTGAAAATCGGCCAATTTTTATTATTTATCTTAAAATTAATTTCTGTTCCATTGCTTTTACCAATCCAATGCTTTTGCATGGTTTTTATTCTTTCTGGCCATTTTAATCTTTTAATATCTTCAAGAAATTCATCAGCATATTTTGTAGTTCTTATGAACCACTGCTCTAGTTGTTTTATTTCTACACTTATATCTGTGTGAAGCCAACATTTTCCATTGTGAACCTGCTCATTAGCTAAAACTGTATTGCATTTAGAACACCAGTTAACTGCTGCTTTTTTTCTGTAAACTAAATCTTTTTCTAAAAATTTTAAGAAGAAGAATTGATTCCATTTATAGTATTCAGGTGTATGAGTCATAATAATTCTTGACCAATCATAACTTAATCCTAATTCTTTTTGCTGTTTTATGAAATTTTTAATTGCTGTTTCTGTATATTTTTTTGGGTGTGTTTTAGCTTTTATTGCTGCATTTTCTGCTGGTAAACCAAAAGAATCATAACCCATTGGATAGAGAACATTAAAATTATTCATCCTTTTGAATCTTGCATAAATATCTCCAATTGTATAATTGAAGGCATGGCCCATATGCAATCCTGATCCTGATGGATATGGATACATCTCAAGTATGAATTGTTTAGGTTTTTTAGATTCTTTAACCTGGAAGATTTTAGCTTTTTCCCATTTATCCTGCCACTTTTTTTCTATTTTGTTAAAGTTGGTCATATATAGAAAGAGTAATTTTTAGTTATATAAAAGTTATGATTTATTTAATACATTTGCTAATCTTTCTTTGATATTTGGATATTTTGATAATATTCTATAAATTTCTGGAACTTCTGTTTTATAATATTTAAGTAATTGTTCTGGTGTAAATTCAAGTAATTGTTCTACTGTTTTTGATTGGGTTTTTTTAGGTTTTGGTTGGATTTTTCTAGGCTTTTTAGTTTTTATTCTTGAATCTATTTTTTCAATGGCAGTTGTAATCCTGTCATAAACTTCATTAAAATCACCTGCTGCTATCATATCCCAGGTTAGATGAGTTTCTTCCATAACTCTCTCTTCTAATTCTAATGGCAGATCATAAAAAAGTAACATATGTCTCGCTAAATTTTTAGTTGGCATTTTTTATAAGACCTTCAGAGATTAACCATTTTAATAAAGTTGTTCCTTCTAATGGTTTTGTTTTTTCTTCTTTTATTAAAAGTTCTTTGAATTTGTTAATATCTGATAATTGCTCTATTTGCTTTTGCTCGTCTGGGGACAGCATTTTATTTTTCCCGCTTCTCCAGGACCATTTAGAGACTTTTATAGGAGAACTTAGAGCTAGAGGTCTAAGAAACATATTTGTTTTTGTTTTTATTTCAAATGGCATGTTTTTGAGAATAATTTGGAGTTTTTATATATTGCTGTATAGATAAGCTTATATAGAATTTTAGATTATTTTAAATTATGAAAACTGGGGTTAATGTTTCTGAAGCTATGACAAGAAAGCCTGTTTATATTGAGGCAGAGGATAGTATAATAAACTGCGCTAAAAAGATGAAGAAAAATGATGTTGGCAGTTTGGTTGTTAAGAAGAATCATGAATTTTTAGGTTTTATAACAGAGCATGATTTTGTAAGTTTATTAACTAATAAAAATGTTGAATTAAATAATATTAAAGTTAAGGATATAATGATTTCAAAAAATGATACTGTCAGTGTAGAACCTGATGTTGATTTGTATGATGCTATTAGAGTGATGCAGGATGAAGATTTTAGAAGGCTTCCTGTTGTTAACAATGGTAAATTATTGGGGTTATTGACTGTAAAAGATGTTTTGAAAATACAACCACAGTTGTTTGATTTATTAGTTGAGAAATATGAATTGAGAGATGAGAGTGATAAGATATTTTTCAGTGATGGTTTAAAAAAAGAATGTGATATCTGCAATGTCAGCGGAAGTGTATTTAATGTGAGAGGCAAACATTTATGCAGAGCTTGCAGGGATACTTTATAAAATGGGAAAAGAAAAATCTAAGGAAATATTTGTTGTTGGAACAAAGAAGTTTTTTGGTTCTGTAATTAGAAAGGAGAATGGTTATTTTGATTTAGAAGGCTTGTATAAAGCATGGAAAGAGTGGTTTGATGACCACAAATATTTCTTAAATGAAAAAGGGCAGAGCGGGAAAGACTTGCCTAGCAAGGAGAGAGAGGAAAAAATAGAGTGGGTTGCTCAGAGAGATATAACTGATTATATCAGATTTCATATAGATATAGAAATGTGGGTCAGGAGAATGAGCAATGTTGTAATTAAGGTAGATGGCAGAAAGCAGAAAGTTCAGAAAGGTGATTTATTTATTGGGTTCAAAGGTTATATAAAAAAGGATTACAAAGGCAAGTGGAAGAATGAATTTTTAAGACAAATGTATGACAGGTTTTTAATTAAAGGCAAATTAATAGGTTATGAGGGCAAATTGTGGGCAGAGACCAATGATTTTATTGGATTAACTAAAAAGTATGTTGGTATGATGCCTTTGAAGAAAGAAAGGATGGAAAGGCCTTCAAGGTAAACTATTTTGAGTAGAAAACTTTTATAAAGCTAAAATTCTTAGGTTTTAATATGTCTCAGAAAGATTTTATTGCAACTGCTATAAAAGTAAAACAGAAGAGTGTTTTTGATTTAAAAGAACTTTATACTTTATTGTATAAATGGTTTGAACTTTATGGCTATGATTTTCAGGAAGAGGAATACAGAGATATAGAGAAGGCTGGAAAGAAGAATTTAGAAATAAGATGGTATGCTGAGAAAAAGGTTGATGATTATATTAAGTATGTAATAAAGATATCTTTCATGGTTCTTGGACTAGAAGAGGTTGAGATTGAGGATGATGGTGTTAAGAGGAGCAGTAGTAAAGGAGAAGTAGAGTTCAGATTTGATGCTTTTTTATTAAAAGATTATGAGAATGCCTGGGAGAAGGGGCTTATGAAGTTTATGAGAGAGGTATATGACAAGTATATAATCAAAGGCAGAATTGATAGTTTAGAGGGTGAACTGCAGGGTGAATTGTATAAATTTATAGATGAGATAAAAGCTTTCTTGAATATGCACCGGATGGGATGATAATGAATAAAGAAATGAAAAGGATGTTGCCATTTTATATAGTTATAGCCTTGATTATAATATTATTAATTTATACTTTAGTGAAGGGAATATGAGCAAAAAGAAAATAGATTGGTTATATATGTTATTTTGGGTATTTGTGGTAATTTTTATTATTATGATTTTAACTAGAATTTTTGGACATTCAGCTACAGATTTACAAATATTTATTAGTATTTCTGGTATATTTTTTACAAGCATAGCTGATTTATATAGAAGAATAGGAAATATTGAATCTGATATAAGGCAAATAAAAGATATAGTTACAAAAAAGAGTAATTTTTAGAAATCTCTATTTGCTGGAAGAAGTAAGTTTTTTCTTTCTTGATATTCTTGTTTTAGAACTTCTACTGCTGTAGGGTTGCCAGATTCATGATCAATTGCTTGTTTGAGATTAATTAATCCTTCTAATCTTTTATCTCCAATTCTTTGATATAGTTCTCCCATTCTTTTAATAACTATTGGGATTTGTTCCAGAGAAGCTATACAGATTCTTGATCCATATTGTCCTTCGTTTTCAAACTTTATTTTTGGTTTATCAACTCCATCTCCATTGATTTCCAGTGAGCCTAAGAAGTCTTCTAAAATAAAACCTAATATATCTCTACCATTTCTTTCTAAACAACTTGTAACTTTTAAACTATCTGGTGTAGCTTCAAAATTTAAAGAAGGTGTATATCCAAGAACTGGATCTTTTTCTGGAATTTTTAAATCCTCACATTTTACTTTAATTGATATTATATCTCCTTTAAAGGGTATACCAACATCAATATCAGGAGGACTTTTATTATGATATTTTCTAGCTGGTGACAAATGTGCTGTTTCATGAAGATATTCTGTTAAAAAATCGTAAATTACTTTTTCTCTAAATTCATTAAAATAATATACACCTGTTCTTATACCCATTAAATTATGGAAGAGCAACCAGGCTTCATTTTCTTGGTTAAAATCAAGAACTGTTTCTAAACCATTAACTTCTTTTATTTTTATATTTGGTTTTTCTGACATTTTTTATATACATAGTTTTTAAAGTAAAAGGTCTGCTTTTCTATCTCTGTATAATTTTTTTAAGAATTTTGCTACATAAGTATTATTAGTTGTTTCGCAATTTTTAATTTCTGTTTTAAGATCTGTTAGTTCTTCTAATCTTTTATCTCCAATTCTTTGATATAGTTCTTGTATTCTTTCTAAAACTTTTGGCACCTGTCTAATAGAAGCTACATAAATTCTTCCAGTACCATTTACTTGAAGTCTTGGTCTTGTTATACCATTACCTTTTGAATATTTTTTTAAGAAGTCTTCTAAAATTTCTAATTTTTTTGAACCTCTTCTTTTTAGATAACTTGTAACTGTTAATGTGTCTGGTGTTGCTCTGAAATCTAGATTTGGTTCATATCCATCAAGATGATTATCTCTTTGTTCAAGTATTTCTGTTGGTTCACATACTACATGAACTTTTAAAGAGCCATCTCTTTTGTGCACAGATGTTACTGCAGGTCTAGTATTTTTTGACCTATCTAATTTACACCCCCAAAGAAGATAATCTATGAAGGAAGAAAATTTACTATTAACAATACCAGTGATTTCATGATCAGGACTGTGTTTTTTCCCTAAATGAGCTGTATCAATTAAAACTTCCCAAGGTCTGCTTTTTGGATTAAATCCTAGAATTGTTTCTATACCTTCAACTGTCCTAACTCGCACTCCCTTAGTCATTACTACTTTTTAGGATAGGAATGATTAATAAACTTTATTGTGAAAGAAAATATAGTTTAATCTTGCTTCTCAAAATCGCCTGATTTTGTAAAAAATTTAAACAAAAGGTTTTTATAGTGGTTAATATACTGATTTTTTGTGCCTGCCTGAGTGTTACTCAATTGAGCTCACGGCGAAGCCAAGCAATGAACTTGGGGGTTAGAGCAGGCCATTACATATTCATATACATCACAAGAACAAGAAATCATAATTTATCATTAAATTCACTAAAAAAATTAAAATGGAAATAATGCTAATACATACAAAATCAATTTAATAGTTCTTGTTCTTTTTGTGAGGGAGCGTGCAAGATGGGTAAAATAAGCCCAGTATCATACAAGTATATTATACATACTCGTATCTCTATTGAGGGTGTTGTTGACAGACCTGATGTTATAGGTGCTGTATTCGGACAGACTGAAGGCTTGCTAGGAGCTGATTTAGAATTAAGAGAGCTACAAAGAAGTGGTAGATTAGGAAGAATAGAGGTTAACATAGATACTAAATCAGGAAAAACTGATGGTTTGATAATTATACCTTCAAGCTTGGATAAAGCTGAAACTGCTATAATTGGCGCTGCTCTGGAGACTATACAAAGAATAGGCCCTTGCAATTCAAAAGTTACTGTTGAGAAAATAGAAGATGTAAGAGTTTCCAAAAGAAATTTTGTTATTGAGAGAGCTAAAGAATTATTAAAGAACTTGACTGAAAGTGTTTTACCAGATTCAAGGGAGATAACTGAGGAAGTAAGCCATAGTGTAAGAATGATGGAAGTTGTAGAATATGGAAGGGATAGATTACCAGCTGGACCTAATATTGATGAGAGTGATGAAATTATAGTTGTTGAGGGAAGAGCTGATGTTTTAAATTTATTAAAGCATGGAATCAAAAATATTATTTCAATGAATGGAACCTCAGTGCCTGAAACTATAATTGAATTAAGCAAGAAAAAAATAGTTACTGCTTTTGTTGACGGCGACAGAGGAGGAGATTTGATTATTAAGGATTTAGGGGAAAGAGCTGATCTTGATTTTGTAACCAAAGCTCCTGATGGCAAAGAAGTTGAGGAGTTAACCAAGAAAGAGCTGCACAAAGCTTTGAGAAGCAAGGTGGCAATAGAACAGGTTAAGATGGAAGTAAGCAATGTTAAAGAGCCCAGTCATTATAATAAACCATCCAGTATTTTGAAAACAAATATGAGAATGAACATTACTAAGGGTGATAAGGATAATTTTAAAAGATTATTAGATGATTTGATTGGTACTCGTGGAGCTTATATATTAGATGAAGATTCAAATATTCTTGGGAAGGTTCCTACCTCTGAGCTTGAGGGTACAATGAGAAGTTTGGGGAGTGGTGTTTATGCTGTTATATTTGACGGAGTGATTACTAGGGATTTAGTTAGTGCTGCTGAAAGGTCTAGTGTCAAGCATGTTGTTGGTATGAGTTCAAGGGTTAATTCAAAAGAGTATAAAGTTAATGTAATTACAAGTGGTGAGTTATGAGTCTTGAAGAATTGTTTTTAGGGAATTTGAGGAATTGGAAGAAACATTGTGAGAGTTCTGATGATTATTTAGATTGTGATGCTTATTATAATTTAGTTATATATGGTTCTGAGATGCTGCCTTTTGTAAAAAAATATTCTGATGAAGTTCCAGAAGGTTTTTTAGGCAGATTGGTTAGTGATATTATTGGAGATTTTGAAATACCAGAAGAGATTAGAGGTAAGGTTTCTGAGATAGAAAAGTATACTGCTAAATGGTTGGAAGATAATGTAGAGTAATATTAACTTTTAAGTAGTAAAAAGAGAAAGGTTTATAAGGGACGTATTCTTGATATTTATTGAAGGATAATAAAAATGTCAGCAGATAAATCAAGAATTGGAACTGAAACAGTAAAAGACCGTTTATTAGATGGATATGTAAGAGGTAATGTTTTTATTTTTAACCCTAATGTTCCTGAAAGTTCTATGAATGAATATGGTAGAAATAATAATACCTTTAGATTAGATGATATAGTTGTTGATAAAAAAATTAAGGGAAAAGTTGCTGTAGAAATAGTATGGGTTGATAAATTTGGGAATGCACTTGATGGGAGACCAGTTCACCTTCCTATCAAAGAAATTTTAGATAGCCATGGTTATCTTCCTATACATCGTCTTGATACTAGTGGTTACAAAAGAGATTAAAAAGTTCTCTCCTTCTTATAAATATCTTTTAACAGAGAACCTAGACATTCAAGAGTAAATTATTTATACTCAATTTCTTTTATTTTTTACATGGAAAAGAGGTATATAACTATAATTGTGATTGTTATTCTGGTTCTTGGTGGATTTATTTTTTACAAGAAAAACTGCAAGACAGAAGAGTGTTTTAATGATGCTATGCTTAATTGCAAGGCAGCTAAATTCTATGGTTATAGAAATAATAATTTGTATTTGTATAAAATTTCAAGGAGTTTTGGGGAGAACTGCAAGTTGTATGTTAAGGTCTATAAGATGGCATATGGCACTGAGGTTGATTTGATAAGATTGCTTGAGGGTAAAAGTATGAAGTGCAAGATGCCAAAAGATGTTAAAATTGATTTGGATAATATGGAGAACTTGCTTGATTACTGCCATGGTGAGTTAAAAGAAGGGCTGCTGCAGCTGATGGTAGAGAGATTGTATACTCTTGTGGTGAGGGATTTGAGCGGTGTTGTTGAGAAAGCTGAAGAAATATTAAAAGTGTAGTAAAGTTTATATAAGTTAATTATTTTATATAAAATATGAAATTTAGAATTTTATTAGAAAAAGGCAAAAAAATGTATGTAGCAGAATGTCCTAATTTACCAGGGTGTATCTCTCAGGGTAGGACAAGATTAGAAGCTGTTAGAAATATAAGAGATGCAATTCATGGGTATATAATAAGTTTGAAAAAACATAATGAACCTATTCCTCCTTCAATAGAAGAAGAAATGATTGAGGTAAATGCCTAAACTTCCTATTATTTCTGGATTTAAAGCAGTAAAAGCATTGGCTAAAATTGGATATGAAATTGATCATCAAACTGGAAGTCATTTAATTTTAAGAAATAGAGAGGAACCACATAGAAGGTTAACAGTTCCAAATCATAAAGAGCTTGCAAAAGGAACATTAAGAGCTATAATAAGACAAGCTGGTTTAAGTGTAGAAGAATTTGTTAAACTTTTATAAAGAGTGTAGGCTTCCTGAAATTGACATAAATTCTGGATAAAAGCAACCTTGTATCTTTCTTGGCTCTGTAACCCTACAAGCACCGATAATCATGATAAGTGCTGCTTTGTTCCCAACCTGACACGATTCACATAAATACCGATCAAGCAGGACAAAGCTTCATAGTTGGAAACAAGACCTTTACACAAAACTTAAGCCTCATCCAGGCGTTCAACTCCATCATAAGCCCATTTATGGTAACAGGACAGGGCTGGTGTCCCAGTCTAGCCTACAATGGTTTATATGTGATTTTTGCTTTTAAAGGTTTCTGTGTCAAAATCTTTGATTTTGTTATACTTTTATTTCCTGATTTACCAAAGAAGAAGAAATTCCTCTACCTATGTTAAGACCTAATTCAGAAGTAAATTTTCTTAATATATTTACAATATTTTCAGGTTCTTTGTAAGTAACTAGTTCTGCTTCTTTTATATTTGCTAAATTTTTTGTTATGTTAATTGCTAATTCTCTTGAACCCAGATAATCCACTAAGCCAATGTCTTTTGCTTCTGTACCTAAATAAAACATACCAGTTGCATATTGAGTTATGTCTATATTTCTGTTTTTGTTAACTGCTTTTATGAATTCATTGTGTATGATGTTTAATTTTTGCTGCATAATATTTCTTTCCTCATCTGTAAGCTCCCTGAATGGTGTTGTTGCATCTTTGTATTTTCCTGCTGTTAATTTTTCATATCTTATACCATATTTTTCCATTAGGTCTGAGAATTCCAGATAAGATGATATTACTCCTATTGAGCCTGTGATTGACAAAGGGTTTGCTACTATTTTATCAGAAGCTGAAGCAATCCAGTATGCTCCAGAAGCTCCAAGCTCTCTTATGAAAGCTACAACTGGCTTGTCAATTGAGGATATTTTGTCTGCAATTTCTGATGAAGCTACTGCTGTTCCGCCTGGTGAGTTTATTTCCAGAAGAATAGCTTTGATTGACTTGTCTTTTTCAGCTTGTGTTAAGTAAGATATTATTTTAGTTGATGATGCTGTGCTTGGTTGTATTAGAGATTCATGATTTCCAACTGTGATAGCTCCCTGAATTGGTATTAGAGCAATTTTATTTGTAATTGGTATTTCTTCTATATTTTTAGCTATTAAAAATGCTGTTGCATATAATAAAAATAATATAATTATAAGTGTTAAAGCGCGTCTCATTTCTTCACCTTCATCTTTAAAACCTCTGTAAATGATATTTTTTCAAAGTATCTCTGATGTGTTTTGGTTATAATTGCATATAAAACATCAAGAGC
>CBFDDQ010000025.1:0-16137 GCA_965603615.1 Candidatus Woesearchaeota archaeon | reverse complement strand
TTTGTTTTCATTAAGATTAAATTAATTAGAGGATATTTAAAGGTTTTTGTTGACAAAATCTTTGATTTTGAGAAAGGTATTTAACAGATTTTTGTTTTGTAAAAATATGACCATAAAATTTATATACCTATTATTGCTACTAAATATTAATATGTTCCCCGGTATGGTCTTCGGGCAATGCCGGGCTTTAATATCTTATTTTTTTTATTAAATATTTTTGAATTATTTTATCAATACATAAAGATGAATTACATACTTTCTTAAGAAAACTTGAGAAACTTGAACTAAAATATACATTTTCTACCTTCTTTTTCAACTTTTGTACCCTCTGTATTGCGGGAACAAAATCTCCATCACCACTGACTATAATTGCTGTATCGTAAAGATTTTCATAAGCCATTCCTATTAAATCACTTGCCAAATGGATATCATCTCCTTTAACAGTAAATTTGAAACTTCCATCTTCTTTTTTATCTTTTCTTACCCTACAGAGTATAACTTTAAATCCTGGAATCTTTCTTAATATATCAAAAAATTTTTGCTGTTTCCAATATTTATCAGAATTAATATCTTTGTCTAATGGTGCATTATAATAAAATACATTAATAAGCAGTCTATCTTTCCTTAATTCTTCAATTAAATTTTTAAAGTTTATAGATTTTGAAATATTTAATGTTTTCAAACTATGATAAAAATTGCTACCATCTATAAAGATTGAAACTCTTTCAGGTTTTTTATCCTCCATTTTAAGTTCATTTTAGTGATAAAGTATATAAAAGTTTTTGTTCTCATTATTATGATGGATAAGTTAACTAAAGATGTAATGAAGAAATATAATCTGAAGAATATACCTAATATAAGCCAGTTAATTATAGCTACAAAAGGCAAGTTAAATTTGAAGAGAAAACCTGTGAGAAGTCTTTCTGGTGTTTGCCCTGTTGCAATTATGACTAAACCAATTAAATGCCCTCATGGTCGTTGTATAATGTGCCCAACTGTAAAAAATATACCACAGAGTTATACTGGAAAAGAACCTGCTTCCAGGAGAGGTTTTAGGAACAAATTCCATCCTTATCTGCAGATTTTTAACAGATTAGAGCAGTATATGCTGCTTGGTAATAAACCTGAGAAAGTTGAGCTGATTTTAATGGGTGGGAATTTTACTTCATTTCCTGTTAAGTATCAAAATTGGTTTATTAGTTCTGCTTTGAAAGGGATGAATGATTTTATTTTAGATTATGATAAATTTATTAAATATTTTGAGCTGGATGTCAAGAATGAGATGAGTCTTGAGAGAACTAAAAAATTGAATAAGAAATTTATTGAAAAGTTTAAGAAAGTTAATTTAGAGAAAGCTAAGAAGCAGAATGAGAAGTCAAAAGTAAAGTGTGTTGCAATGTGTGTTGAGACAAGACCGGATTATTGTTTTGAAAAAGAGATTAAGAGAATGCTAGAGCAGGGTGTTACAAGAGTTGAGTTGGGTGTTCAGCATTTGAAAGATAATGTTTTAGATAAGTTAGGGAGGAAGCATTTAGTTGAAGATTCTGTGAAAGCTACTAAATTGCTGAAGGATAATGGGTTTAAAGTCGGATATCATATTTTATTGGGAGCTTATGGCTCTGATTTTAAAAAAGATGCTGAGATGTTTAAGAATTTGTTTAATGATGATAGGTTTAAACCTGATGCTTTGAAAATTTATCCTTTAATGTTTTTTAAAAATACCAAGCTGTATAAAATTTATAAAGAAAAAAAATATAAACCTTTGACAACTGCTGAGGCAGTTGAGTTGATTAATGAAATTAAAAAATTTATACCAGAATATTGCAGGGTTATGAGAGTTCAACGCGACATTCCTTCTTATTTGAGTTTTGGTGTTGACAAGACTAATTTGAGAGAGTATGTTAATAAGTGCAGATGTATTAGGTGCAGACAGGCTAAAGAGATTAAAGGAAAAGTTATTTTTAAAAGAAAAAATTATAATGCTTCTGGCGGCAGAGAAATATTTTTAAGTTTTGAGAGTGATGATAAGATAATTGGTTTTTTGAGACTTAGGATTTGTAATGGTGAAGCTTTTGTTCGTGAATTACATGTGTATGGCGCTATGACTGGTTTGGGTGAGAGAGGAAATGTTCAGCACAGAGGTTTTGGTAAGAGATTATTATTGGAAGCTGAAAAAATTATTAAAAAAGAAGGTTTGGGTAAATTAAAAGTTATTTCTGGAGTTGGGGTAAAGCCCTATTATTTCCGGCTTGGTTATAAAAGAGATGGATATTATGTTTCAAAGAAATTATAATTTCCATAAGAACTCTAATTCTTTTAATTTTTCTGGACTTATATAGAAATATTTTTTATTATTAATAAAATGTGATTTAAGATATCCCTCTTTAATTAAAGGATTGAGATAATTATGAGAAGAAATATATGATTTTAGATTATAATAACTTTGCCAATCATTAGCTGTAAATCTTTTATTTTTAAAATGGGACAATCTGATTAATTTTTTGGTTTTTTGATGATTTTTTAACCCTTCTAAGAATCTTTCTTTTTTAGATACATTATTTATTTGAGAAATTGCAAAAGTATTATATTTATATAAATTAAAAAATGATTTCCAATTTCCTATTCCTATATCAAATTTGCCTTCGTAGCAATCTAATTTTAATTTTTTTAATAATTTTTTAATAAATCTTCTTTCTTTGGCATCTGTACTACCAATAGATACTTGTTTTATTGCTTTTTTTGAATAAACTGAACCTTCACATGTTAAAAGACCCCCTAAATAAGCTATAGAATATAATTTGTTAGATAAAACAAGTTTTTTTGATTTAGTTATTAAATTTAGAATAAATGCCCTTAAAGTAGTATTAGATATTTTAATATTTAAAGTCCCATTATTGTTTATTAGTCTACTCCCCATTTTATCTCTTTTTTTGATTGGTATTTTTAAATTTTTAACATAAGGTAATTTTTCTTTCCAAAAGTTTATTATTTGTTTATTATTACAATCCTTACCATTAAATTCAACTCTACAATTGTATTTATAATCTACTAAAAACATATTAATCCATTTGAAAAATAGATTCATAATTGAAGGTTCTGTATTACCAATAGCTATAGATCCATTATATTTTCCTTTCGTATTCCCTTCTGATGCATAAATAGCTAGACCAATAAAAAATATTTTATTCAATTCTACATATCTTTTGAGTTTAATTTTTGACCTTTTCCATGAGGCCTCTGACCATAAATCTATTTCATTTTCTTTGATATTTACAAATAAAGGTAATTTTTTCTTTGACCTAATTGATTTTAGAGTTGTTTTTGGGATAATTGTTGCAAGATCTAAATAAATTTTGTTTCCTTTTTTAATTGTTTTTAGTTTATTTTGTTTTACTAAAAGGTTTATTTTCTTTGGATTTTTCCAAGGAGGATTAAATTTTATTGCTTCATTTAAAACCTTTTTTATATCCTCAGAATTAATAATACATAACTCTTCTAAAATATTTATAGGTATTAATATATCCCAACCATATTTATGTTTACCTTTTAACCAGTCTTTGATATTTTCTCTAAAAACTTTTCTTTTTAATCTAGAATTAAGATATTTTGCTAAAGCTGTTTGTGTTTTGAATTTTGAAATGGCTCTATTAATAAAATCTTTTCTAAATTTTTCATTAAGTAATATGGAATAACCTTCTTTTTTCATAAAGATAAAAAAGAAAAATTCCTTTATATATCTGGCGCGGGTGTCTGCCAAGTGTGCCAGTTTACTGGAAAATATATATTAGAGAATATAATACTAGGGGGATTTTCATAATATAATTGGTGTTTTAGAAATAAATTGTATAAACATTGTAGCAGGATTTTCATTTTTACTTTTAAGTTCATTAATTAATACTCTCAAATCTTTATTTGAAGAAATAACCTTATCATCTTTTATGGCTATAAACATATTATTGAACTTTTCTTTTAATTCAATTAAATGTTGTTTAAACCAAGCTAGATTAGCATCCATTTCATTTAATAACATAAGTTCCTGATTCATTTTAAATTCGCCTTTTCTTTTAATAATATCTCATTTGAAAACTTTGCCCTTTTAAATCCTTAGCATAGATGATGGTTGTGTTGGTGGTTTTTTTGTGAATGTTGTTACTTGCTCTCCAACATCTTCTGCTGAGCCTTTTAATTTCCAGTACCAGAAACCTAGTACTAATACTAATAATACTAATATTGCTGTTATGAATATAATCCAGAAAGATACACTACGGCTTGCTTTTTCTAATGTACAAGGCATACAAGGTCCTCCGCAGTCTACTCCTTCTTCACATAGACCACCATGACAATTTTCTTCTTGATCATAACATGTTGCACATATTTTTGCACAAGGTCCACCACAATCTACTCCTGCTTCATTTTGATTTAGTATTCCATCAAAACATGTTGGTGTTGCTGATATAGTACATAAAAAAGATTCACCTAGCTTAAATTCTTCTGTTCCGCAGTCATTTATATCTGTGCATGTTCTTGTTTTTTGTCCTGATATACAAGCAGACCATTCTGTACATTCCCATTGTTCAAAGCAACCAAATTGATTGTAGCCTGAATTATGATCAGAGGTTACATCTCCAGATGTTGTAGTTTGGACACAAGTATTTCCTGATTTTGTATATCCTGTAATACAAGTATATTCACATTTTCTTGTTGTACAAGTATCAACTACCTGCTTTGATGTGTCTTGAGTAAGTCCAGAGCTGTCTCCTGAACAAATTTGTGAATAAGGAGGTGTAAATCCAGTACATGAATAAGAAGGTGTTTCATCTCCTGAGGGTATTAAATCTAATAAATCTCCTATGTCAGCTGCTCTACATATTCCACCCTGGCATATATGAGGACTAACACATTCATTATCATTTAGACAAGAACCATCAATTGGTGTTAAAGCATTAACTGAGAGAACTAGTAAAAATGTGATAAAAATTGGAATTAGTATTTTTTTATACATTTTTAAGCACCACAAAGGTTGGTATATAAGGCTTGCAGATTACCAGTTAAACCAGCACCATCCCAAGCACAAACAACATTAATTAATGTGTCATAATGCTGACATTTTTTAGGAGTTCCATAACAAACACCACCTGGACATTGGTAACCATAATTACATATAGCACTAAGTGCTTTTATATTTTGGATACTTCCTGAAGCATCACAGTATGTAGTTGCAGTTATTTTTTCTCCTGTTGGTGAGCAGGTAACTGCTGCTGCTTGGAATATACAAGTCTTTGTTGTAGTATCACAGGTTTGCCCTATATTAGTATCACAATTAGCATTTGATAAACATTCTACACAGAAATTTGATGGTCCACACATAGGTAAATTTGGATCTGTAGCTATACAATCACCATGAGTTCCACATTTATCTTTACATATATTTTTATTTTGGTCACAAACCTGGTTAGGGTCTGGGTCTCCACTAATATTTAAACATTCATCATTAGCAGTACATTCTACACAGAAATTTGATGGCCCACAAACAGGAAAAGGATCTGAACATTCTGAAGGAGTAGCAGATGGATCACATTCTGGTTTACATTCATATGATGTTAAGTCACAAACTTCGCCAGTAATACAAAAACCTGTTTTACATTCAACACATTCACCTGTTAATAGATTACACCAAGGTTTTGCATTACCATATCTTGTTAAGCATGATGGATCATTTGAACAGTAAAAAGCTGAACAATCTGTACCATCCCATATACAATCTAAGCTGGAAGCTTGACATAGTGCTTGCTCTTCATTATCTGAGCATGTTGGTATATTTTTACAAGTAACATCCCAGTAACATTTTTCTGGAGCTGTATTACATTGTGCTACAGTTGTGTAGCTTGAGCAGGTTGTTGGTGGTGGTTCTTGTGCTCCCAAAGGTGTATCAAAGAAGAATAATTTATTATCTTCTGCTGAGACTGCTAACATGGTATCTTCTTCAGGGATTATAATAGAATTTATTGGTTTTGTGCCAACGTTTATTCTCCATGCTTCAGTTCTATCACTGGTTTTTAGAGCAATAATATTACCCTTATCAGTTCCTACATATATTAAATCTTTTACTACAGCTATTGAGGTTATTTTTTCATTTTCATTTGTCAAGGTTGTAATAGTTGCAACTGCAGCTAAGTCTGAAAGTTGTAAAACATTTAAGTCTCCATTCAGGTTTCCAATATATATTTTATCATTTGATATAGCAAATGCATTTCTTTTATATAATGCACTTTTATCATATGTGCTAATATCACCCATAGATACTGTTCCACTTATATCTAATCTTTTTAGTTGAACTCCACATAAGAAATAAAGATAATCTTCTTTTACTATCATTTCTGAGTTTGAGTTGCAACCTGTGTTATATAATGTTTTTGTGTTATCACTTTGGTCTATTAGATATATATCCCTCCATTGAGACCAAGGGTCAGAACTATGATAAAAAGCTATATACCTATCATCAATAGTTGATGCAGCTGTAAGTCTTACTTCTGGATCTGAATCTTCTTTTCTTAGATGATAGCTTTTATTAGAAGTAACTGTATTTGAATTTTGGTTGTCATATATATTAATTATAGAAGTATATCCCCAACCCCCAGTTACACTCTTATATCTCCAAGCTGTAAAAATCTGATTATCTGAAAATGCAAGATGATTGTATACTGCTCCATTAGTATCACTAGAGGGATAATCTGCTTTTACTTGCATATCATCTATATCAATAAAGTACCAATGACCCCTAACCCACGGCCCTACAGCATATAACATCTTTGTAACTGGATTAATTCCAATTTTTCTAATTGAGGATATAATTTTGTTATGTGCTACTACTTGTGTATTTGGATTTAATTTATTAATTGAATTATCTGTTACAAAATAAACATATCCATCATAAGATATTACAGGATCATAATCCATAGAATTTCTAAGATTTCCATATGTTGTTGGAGTAATTGAGATAGTTTCATAACTTGAGGACACACCATCTGTATCAACATATCTTGTTCTTGCACCAGAACCACCTGTTTCTGTCCAACCTAAATAAGTTGGTGGAGTTGTTGATGTATCATAAGTTTTTCCAGTTAAATCTATTAATTTTGGCGCGAAAACTACAACAAGAATGATTAATAATGCTGTGATTAAAATAAGATTTTTATTTGATTTTATATTTTTATTAGGATTAATTTTAATATTTTTTCTGCTCATGGAAACACCTCATTGTTTTTATACATAATAAGAGAGATTTATTTATTTTTAAGCTTTACTATTTTAATTTGAAGAATTCCTGCTCTGTAAATTTGTCACCTATGTCTTGTGCTGAACTTCTTAGCTTAAAATACCAGAAACCTAGGAGTAATAATATAATTGTTAAGATTCCTGTTGTAAATATAATCCAGAATGTTGGGCTTTTACTAGCTTTCCACCAGGAGCAGGGCATACAAGGTCCTCCGCAGTCTATATCATCTTCACAAATACCTTCATGACAATTTAATATTCCATCATCACATGTTTTACAAGGTTCACATACACCTCCGCAATCTACATTTTCTTCATTTTGGTTTAGTATTCCATCTGTGCAAGTTGGTGTAGGTGAAAGCTGGCATAGCATTTCTTCAGAAGGTTTTCCATAAATTGGCTCTTCCAGCTGGCAATCATTTATATCTGTACATGTTCTTGTTTTTTTGTCACTTATACATGCTGTCCATTCTGTGCAAGTCCAGTTTGATACACAAACACCTGAGCTTCCTCTCCATGGGCCTCCTCCTCCGCCACCAGAACCTCCTGATGGTGTTGGTGCTGTATCTTGGACAGTTAGAGCAGGGGTTAGTTCATCTAATATATCTGACAGTAAACCACTTATATATCCCATAATACTTTGTTCCCTGCAGTATCCACCTTCACAAATATCAGATTCACAATCATCATTATTTATACATTCTTCTCCAGCATTAGCTGAAAAAGACAGCAAGATAACTATTAAAATTGAGGGTAATATATATTTTATATTTTTATTCACAATATTGGATATAATTTGCATCATCTATATCTTCTCCTAATAATTCTTTAAAATTACAAAAATATCCCTGCAATAAGGTTAAACATTTATTGTTGAAACATATTTTGTTAAAAATTTGCGGATCAGGATTACAATCATCATTGTTTAAGCATTGTACACAGGTATTTGTTTCTTGATTGCAAATTGGTGTTGGGTCTGAGCATGCTGGGTCGCATGATGGTGCTTCTTTACAAACAGCAGGAGCTGTTATATCATCCCATTGGCAATTAGTATCTGTTTCACAATCTGTTTGTTCTAATATTGAACAGTCTATTGTTTTTCCTGTTAAATCTTTTAGGTTAGTTGAAAATATTGAAATGATAATTATTAATAAAGCTGTGATTAGTATAATATTATTTTTTTTAATTAATTTATTTCTTTTTTTATGTTTTATATTTTTTTTCATTTTTATTCTTCTAGGCAAAAGTAATTAAAAGCATTATCGTCTGCGTCTGTTTGACCTAATAAATCTTTAATCTGGCAAAATATTTGATTAAGACTAGTAAATTCTAAACATTTATTATTATAACATATATAATCTATACATTGGTAAGGTTTAGTGCAAGAGTCTCCTGCAGTTAAGATAGATTTTAATTCTGAACTGTCATCGCAGTAGTGGTCAGGTTTGTTATTATATGGAGTATCTATATCATATCTTTTTTCTGGTGTGCATGATTCACAAATGCCTTCTTCACAAATTTCATTTGGTTCAGTACAATCTGAGTGCAGAGTGCATGCTGTGATTTGTATTGTACATTGAGATGTATTAAAACCTGTGCAATTTAATAAACATGATAAAGTTCCAGAATCAAATCCTTGCGTTATACAATCTTCTCCTTTTAAATCAATTCCATCACATTCTTCTGAACCTTCTGCTGTATCATCTCCACATGTTGGTGTTGGTGCTCCTAATGTGATTGTTGGTATTATTTCTTCATCATCTTTAAAAAAACCAGATGGTTCTTCATGATAAACAATAGCTTTGAGGTTTAGGTTTTTATCAGGCATAAAAAATGAAACTGTATGACCAAGTGAACTATCACCAATAAAATCATTTTTAACATAATAAAAACAAGTTTGTCCCCAAACACATTCTACATCTGCATCTATAAGCTCTATTCTTATATTATCAATAGCTCCATTATTTCTCATTTCTATCCTTACATTTAATTGTTGTCCTTGTTCTGCCCAAGTAATTTCATTACCAAGGGGGCTTCTAACTATAACACTTGTAATTTCTGCAGTTCCTTCACCTATTAATGCACATGGAGAGCAAGGACCTCCACAATCTATACCAGTTTCATCCTGGTTTTGTATTCCATCTGTGCATGTTGGTTGTTCTGTTGTGAGCAATTGTTCTGTTATGAGCAATGTTGGATAATGATTAAGAACTTCTTGCCAGAAATTTGTGAAATCCCATGTTTGGTATACAGGGTGATTACTTACATAAAAGGCGCTTGGACCAATAGTCTCAAGATTACCAATACTATTATCATTATTTGCATCTGTGAAATAAGAGTTTGTTATTGTTCCAGAATTATGAAGACCAACTAGGCCTCCAACTGGATCATAAGTTCCTGTTATAGTTCCTGTTGCATAAGAGTTTGTTATTGTGCTACCAGAATTTTGACCAACTAGACCTCCTGTATTTTTAACACCATTTACATTTACTGTTGAATAGGAGTTTGATATTGAGCTATAATAACTAAAACCTATTAAACCACCAATATCTTTAAATATTCCTGTTATAGTTCCTGTTGCATAAGAATTTGTTATTAAGCTCCCGGCAAAACCAACTAGACTGCCAACTTGATTATAACCAGTAATATCAACATTTACTAAGCCAGTATTTTTTATTTTGGAATTTACTAATTTACCATCTATTATTCCAGCATCAGTCTGACCAAATAAACCAATTCTATTGGTATCAGATCTGTTAATAAATAAGTTAGTTATTATGTATCCTTGTCCGTCAAAAGTTCCTGTGAATTTATTTATGCTGTTTCCAATAGGTTCAAATCCTGCTCCAGTTGTATAAATTTCACAACCAGTGTCAGTATTAAAATTAATATCATTCATTAATTTATAGTGAGCAGTTAAATCATCTTTCATTGCTTGTAATTCAGCACAAGTTTCAATTTCATAAGCTGTTTCTGAAGAAAGTCCATCACCGCCTGCAAATTTTCCAGTAAAATCTATTAATTTAGGTGTGAAAATTGTGATAAGAATAATTAATAATGTTGCTGCTAAGATTAAACTTTTATTTGATTTTAGGTTTATATTTTTAAAAAAATTTTTAGATTTTTTACTCATTATACAACCTCTTGTTTTTATATAAAGAATAGGAGTTTTTTTGTTTTTATATGTTTTGGTATCGAAAATTATATATAATATTAGAAACAGAATAAAGAGCAGTGATTACAAAATGATTGAACTTGGGGGAAATATAAAACTTGATGGTGTTGAGGGTGTTGAGCCAGCTCAATTAATTGTTATTAAGAAAGTAGTAGGTAATTTTGCAAAGCAGTATTCTGAGAAAAAACAGGTTAATGAATTATTAATTAAACTAGAAGGAAATTATAAGGTGACAGCTAGTTTAAATGAAGAGATTAATGAAGAGAGTGAAGGAGATAATTTGTTTTATGTTCTTAATGAGGTTTTGGTTAGGATTAGGGATAAATTGTAGTTTCACTAAAAAGCGAAACATTTATAAATAAAGAATTCTTTAAAGTGAAATGTGAAACAAGAAAAAATTTATAGGGAAATATTAATAGGGGTATTAGAGAAAAAAAATAAGTTTACACAGCTAGACTTATCAAAACAGTGTGATGTTTCCCTTGGATTTGTTAACAAGATAATTAAAAGATTAGAGGAAATTGGGGCTGTAGATATACAGAGAAGGTGTTTTAGAATAATTGACAGTTCTAAGATTATATTTGACTGGGCTTCTAAGAGAAAAATAAAAAGAGATATTTCTGAAAAGTATTTTGTTGATATGAGTATAACAGAGATAGAAAAAAGCCTGCCTTTTATATTTACAGGTTATTCTGCATGGAGGTTATTAACAAATTCTGTTCCTATTGATTATAATGAGGTTTATATTTATGTTCCTGTTGAGAGAAAAAACTTATTTAAGATTTGGCTAAAAGACAAGCCAATAAAAAAAGGAAAAGAAAATTCATTTGTGATCTTTACAGATGATAAACATTTGATAAAAACCAGCAAAAAGAAAATTGTGGCTTTACCTCAAATATTTGTTGATATATATAATATGGGAAGTTTAGCTAGTAAATATTTTATAAAGGAAATATTGGATAAGTATCCAATTTTTAAAATTTGAAAATGGAATTGTGGAATGAAGTTATAGTCAAAATCAGGTATAAACTTTAAAAATTTAGTGTATAACTAACTCCAAGTCCATTTTGATTAGGAACTAAGTCTACTCTGCTATTGCTTCCATTTATAGGATAAGTATCTTTTCCAAGAGCTACATTTAATTCTTTTTTAATTCTTTTAGCATTTAAAGCTGTATACAAAGCAACTAAACCAATTGGTATTTCTTTTGGTATTTCTGCCATTTTTTCAAAATGATAAAAATCATTCATTTTATTATCTCCTAAACTTTTAATAGCTATCCATATAGGTCCACATCTTGCCATTAAAGAAGTTGTAGCCCAAAAAGGTTGACATTCTGGTGAAATATTTCCCTTTCTTAGGTTATAATTAATTATCTCTGCTAGTGCTATATCTGCTGCTGGTCCAGCTATACTTGTTAAAGCTTTTTCTTGATTTGATAACTTATCATAACTTTCTTTTGTATATCTTACCCATCCACCATGAAAATCAGTATGACCATCATCATATTTTATAACACCAGGATAAGGGCGGAATTCTTTAATTTCCACGCCCATTGCTAGGCCTGTTACAGCATGTCCAGATTCATGAATATATATGTGTGTTAAATAACCTCCAAAAATATTTGCAGGAATATTTGCTGAATACTGCCATTTTCTAATCTTAACAGGATTTTTTATCTTAGCTTCCAAATTTTCTTGTTCTGAACTTGTAGAACTTTGTCTTTCTTGAAAATTTTGAGGGTGAGATGTTAAACTATTACAGCCTATATTAAAAGCTAATAAAGTGCTTCCTAGTGCTATGCTTGCTTTTTTTAGTATTGATTTTAGTGTCATTTTTAATAATTTTCTGAAGTGATTTCATATTTATTGTTTAGAGCTGTCTATTTATAAACCTTTCTATTTTGTTACTACTACAAAACAATAAAAAGTAAGAATATTTGAATATATGCAAAGAGTTGTTACATGGGTTTTTGAAATGGCTTGTAGTGTTGATATTTTGTAGTCGGTAAATCCTTTATTTAAAAATAGCAGGATTTATAAACCGTAATTTCTTTGTTTTTTTATGGTAAAAAGAATTGGCGGATTTAGAAGGAAGACTAGAAGCAAACTAAGGAAGAGAAAAAGTGATAGAGGAAAAATCAGCATCAGAAAGTATTTGCAGAAATTTGCAAAAGGCGACAGAGTCTGCTTGAAAGCTGAGCCAGCTATACAACACGGGATGTATTTCCCAAGATTTCATGGAAAACATGGAGTAGTAAAAGGAATGCAGGGAAAATGCTATATAATAGGAATAAAAGATGGGAGAAAAGAAAAAGAACTGATAGTTCATCCAGTTCATTTGAATAAGGTGTAAAAATGGGAGAATTAGAATTACAAGAAGAACAGGCACTAACAATGGTTGATGCCCAGGAAGAGTTAAAGAAGATTGAGAAGAGAGACAAGGAACTGACAGCTAGAGCTGAAAAAACCAAAGAATACTTGAACAAGTTTGTAAAATTAGATAAAAAAATAAATAATGAAATGAAGAAAAAATTAGAAGATTTAGGAATAGCAAGATTAAAAGGCAAATATATAGTAAAAATTATTGATATTCAACCAAAAGATATAGATGGTTTAAAAGCAATTTTATCAGGTGAAATAACATTAAAGCAGGAAGAATTGGAAAAGGTACTAGAATGTATCAAATAAAAAATGATGAAGGACAATGTGAAGGAGGAAAGAGCAGTAGTACTGGACTTTTTGCCAAATGGGTATCCATTCGACACAAGGCCAATGCACAAGAAGACAGCAATAGTGCAAGCTCTAGGAAAGGATCATTTTGTTCTTTTGGAATTAGTGCCGAAAAAAGGAATTTTCTTACAACCTTATGAGGAAGTTTATATGGGTGAAGGAAAGAGAGATAAAATACATCACATAGTAGGGAGGATTTCAGCTGAAAAATTAACTGAAACTGCAAAGACTGAGCTGGATTTTGTTGTTGGAGAAGTAGTAGAAAAAAATGAAAAACGGTTTGTTAAATTTTTCAACAAGGCTGGGCCTATTAATATGAGGAGACACCAGATTGAGCTGTTACCTGGTGTAGGAAAAAAACATATGTGGGAAATAATAGAAAAAAGAAAAGAGAAAGTTTTTGATAGTTTTGATGATATAAGGAAACGGGTTAAATTAATGCCAGACCCAAAGAAAGCTGTGATAAAAAGATTATTAATAGAGATTAAAGGTGAGGATAAGTTTAAGATTTTGACTGATTAAAATGGCTGAAAAATTAAGAGAGATAGTAAGAATAATTGATGCTGATATTAAGGGAGATAAAAATTTATACAGTGCTTTGAGAAAAGTTACTGGAGTCAGCTATAGTTTTTCAAATGCTGTGTGCAACATATTAGGTCTTGATAAAAACAAAAAAGCTGGTACATTATCTACAGAAGATATTAATAAAATTGAAGATATAATCAATAACCCTTTGAAATACAAGATACCTAATTTTATATTGAACAGAAGGAAAGATTATGATACTGGAGAGGATAAGCATTTAGTTGCTTCTGATTTAAAATTGGCTAAGAGCTTTGATATAAAAAGATTAAGAAAGATAAAAAGTTACAAAGGTGTAAGACATTCTGCTGGACTGCCTGTTAGAGGACAGAGAACAAAAGGTCATTTCAGAAGAGGAAAGACTGTTGGTGTAAGAAAGAAAGGTATACAAGCAAAAGCTAAAGAACAAGAAAAGGAGAAAAAGAAGAAATAAAAATGGGAGACCCTAAAAGACTAAAGAAAAAGTATGATACACCACTTCACCCCTGGGAAGCTAAAAGGCTGGAAGAAGAAAAGATTTTGATAAATGATTATGGGCTGAAGAAAAAGAAAGAAATATGGAAGGCTTCCAGTGCTCTGAGAAGAATAAAAGAGCAGGCTAAAAAATTAATTGCAGCAGATACTGAGCAAGCTAAGAAAGAAGAGAAGCAGTTGCTTGATAAATTGGTTGGTCTTAATTTGCTGGGAAAAGATGAAAAGATTGATGATGTTTTAGGTATAGATTTAAAAAAATTACTTGATAGAAGACTGCAAAGCATAGTTTTTAAAAAAGGTTTAGCTAATGGTGTTAAACAGGCAAGACAATTTATTACACACAAACATATAATGATTGGTGATACTATTGTCAATAAGCCTTCTTATTTAGTTAAAAAAGATAAGGAAAGCAAAATATGTTTTAATCCTACGTCAAATTTGAGCAAAATTGATCATCCTGAGAGAGCATTTGAGAAAAAAGAAAAGTCAAAAGAGGTTAATGATTTAAAGAAAAAAGCTGGCAAAAAGTATAAAAGAAGAAAGGTTGTGGTTAAAAAATGAGACCAGTAAAAAGAAGCCCAAGACAATTTGAAAAAAGACAGGATAATACTAATCAAAGGTGGGGCATAGCACATATATATGCAAGTTATAATAATACTATTATTCATGTTACTGATATAACTGGATGTGAGACAATAGCAAAGGCTTCAGGCGGTATGGTTGTTAAAGCAGATAGGTTAGAATCAAGCCCTACTGCTGCAATGATGGCAGCAAAGCAGGTTGCTGAGCAAGTAAGAGAAAAGGGAATTAATGCTTTACATATAAAAATAAGAGCACCCGGGGGCCATAATGGACCTTCAAGCCCTGGTCCTGGAGCACAGGCAGCTGTAAGAGCTTTATCAAGGTCTGGTTTTAGAATTGGGGTTATTAGTGATGTTACTACAATGCCACATGACAGATGTCGTAAAAAAGGTGGAAAAAGGGGTCGCCGTGTGTGAAGTTATATAAAATTAATTTTTCTTACAAAATCACAGATTTTGAGACATCCAGAAGGTTTTTAAACTTTCATTTATTAATATATTTTAAATAAGAGGTGCATATATTGAAAAAAAATACTATCCTACTTTTGATTTGCATAGCATTAGTCGGATTGTTCTTAGGAGATATTAATGAAGTTACAAGTAATGTAATAAGAGATATAACTGGAAAGGCTACAAACAATTTAAAATATTCTAATATACAAGAAGCTTTACAAGATTTTGTAAATAATTATAATATAGAGGGGGATGTATATTTAGTTAAAGGGTATTATAGTGATGAAGCAGAAAATGTTTTAATTGATATACCAGAAACTTTTAATAATAAAGTATTCCAAATTGATCCAAGTGATGGGCAAAGTTATCCAATTCTTCCTAGAACTTTATATGATTCTTCATCACCAGAATTTGGTCCAACAGGTCATCCAGTTCCTCGTTTAATGAATCCTTCTGCTCAAAATATTATTGTTTTAGGAGGTCCATGTGCAAATCCATTAACAGCAGACTTATTAGATATGACTTGTGGAGAATGGCCATATTCACCTGGACAAGCTATAATCAAATTAGCAAACAATGGTGTTTATTCAGCTATTATAGTGGCAGGAACAACAAGGGATGATACAGCAAGAGTTGCTTTTGAGATACGCAATTATAAAATATCTTCAAAGTTACAATCTGGAATAGAAGTTTTATTTGGAAAAGCTATTGAAATAGGTGGTTGTGGAAATGGAATTTGTGAAACAACAGAAACAGATGAAAACTGCCCAAGTGATTGTATAGACAATAATATCCAAATTACTTTTGATACAAACAGCCAAGTTGTTACACAATTAACTGAAAATTATATAATCTGGGCAGAACC
>CBFDDQ010000024.1:0-16243 GCA_965603615.1 Candidatus Woesearchaeota archaeon | reverse complement strand
TTAGAGACTTGATTAAAGATTTAGATAAATTACCAGAACCAGATTTTGATATTGAAAATCATTATATATTAGATGGAAAAATAAGAAAATTTTTGGAAAAAGATTTTGGAGGTATGATTTTTTACCAGACTGAAAGAGGGTGCCCTCATGCCTGTACTTACTGCATAAATAAAAGATTAAAAGATATAAATAAAGGCAAGGGTCATATTATAAGAACACATTCTGTTGATTATGTTATTAAAAATTTGGTTAGGTTGAAGAGAAAATTTTCTAGTGTTGGTGTGTTTGATATAAGAGATGAGACTTTTTTTATTCGTGATTTGGGGTATATTAAAAAATTTTGCTCTGAATATAAGAAAAAAGTTGGCTTGAGATGGAAATGTCTTGGAGATCCTAAGTTTGTTAATTATGACAAGTTAAGATTAATGATTGATGCTGGGTTAACTGATATTATAATTGGCATACAAGGAGTTGAGAGAGTAAATTTTGAAATTTATAAGAGACACATAAGTGACAGTGAAGTTGTCAGGTGTGCTGAGATTGTTAATAAATTTGAAAATCTGGCTGTGATGTATGATGTTATTAGTTGTAATCCTTATGAAACAAAAGAAGATATTTATAATATGATTAGGTTATTACAGAAGATACCCAAACCTTATTTTTTATCAGTAAATAATTTAGTGTTTTTTTTAGGTTCAGAATTATATAATAAAGCTGTTAAAGATAATATTATTATTAGTGAGAAAGATTCTGGTTTTGATTTAAATTATTGGGACAGGTGGAAGCATATTAAACTTAAGAGAAAGAATGAGTATTTGGTTTTAGTTTTAAATTTAATGAGAGGTGTTGTTACAAATCATAGATTTGGGGTTTTACCTAATTTTGTTTTAAATTTTTCAATTAGAAATTGGGAAAAAGAAAATATTCGTAAAGCTTATTTTATTGGTTTTTTTGTTGGTGTTGGGGATTATTTTAGAGAAAAAGTTTTGAAGCCTGTTTACAGAAGTATGCCTACTGGATTTAAAGTGTGGTATGATAGGGTGAGGTATAGGGTTTAATTTTTAATAGAAAAAAGTTTTTATAGTCAAATTCTATTTATATTTAACATGAAGAGGTCATTAATAATAATATTTATTTTATTTAGTATTCTTTTTGTATTTTCTTATGGTCCAAATATTATAGAAAGTATGGTTAGTAGAGGAAGTTCAGGACAGGATGCTGCAATGTTAATAATAGGAAGCAAAGTAGAATATACTTTTAAAGATGGTGATACATATATTGGTGAAGATAAATCTGATTGGAAATGGATTATAAAAAATTTAGGTTCAGAATCAGCAACTAATATAGCAGACACAAGTGATGATAGACAACATTCTGGCCCAATAATAGGAATTAAAAACAGTTTTGTGGCTGATGATATAAGTGATTCCAAAGGAATAGGTAGTGGATATTGTTTGCCTAGTGATTATGTCTGTATTAATTTCAAAGGTTTAACTGTTGAGGATTATGCAACTTATACTATTTCTCAAACCTCTGTAGACTTAAGTGAATGGAATTCTGGTTGGAGCAATAAAGATTGTATTTTGATACAAAGCAATAAGGATAATGGTTTAAAATTACAAGGTGGAAATTTGGATATTAACACTGCAATTTCAGATCAAACTACAGATAAAGTATGGGTGGTTTTTAATAATACAGGAAGTTATGCCGGTATTTTTTATAAAGATAATGTTGGGTATACACAGGTTAGTGGTTTTGTTAATATGAATGCTGGAGGTGTTGATAAAAATATAGTTGATGTTAATAATAAAAGAAGTGGTAACATAGAGATTGATTTAAGAGGTAATTTTGGTGCTGGTAATAATCTAGATTTGGTTTTGGATATACAAGGTTTTGAAGGTACTGTTTCTAATGATGGACAAGATGATATAACTATTAATTTGATGCACTCTGCAAATGATGATTTTGATGGGTTTGGAACCACAGCAAATAGTGCAGAAAATATTGACTTAGTTTGGCAGAATACTAATATTGGTAAAAAAGATGAGGACCATAGAAGCATTTATGGAATTATAATAAAAAACCCTGAAAGTAATTGTGGTAATGATAGGGTTAAATTAGAAGTTCCTTGGGGAGGTCAGGAGAAAGCTAATATTGAAATTGTTGGGGCATCTGTTATAAAGGAAGCAGAATATACTAAAGAAATTGGAGAAGAACCAAAGTCTATTTTAGATACTGAAATTAGAGATAAAGAAAAATACAATCTCATTTTAATTGGAGGACCATGCATTAATTCCTTAGTTGAGAAATTTGAAGAATTTCCAAAGTGCAAAGACTGGAATCTAAAAGATGGAGAATCTATAATTAAAGTAATTGAAAAAAATGATAAAAGTATAATGTTAATTGCTGGGACTACTGAAGAAGATACTAAAAAATCAGTGAGTAAGTATTTAGATTCAAGTGATTATCCAGATCCTTATACTAAAGATACATTAATTGTTATTGGAGAAAAAGCAAGCAGAAAAGATGTTTTGGGTGCAGTTGATATACTAACAAACTTGATACAAGAAACAAAATCAGAAATTAAATATAGTGAGGTAATGATAACTACTTCTGATGAGATTCCTTTAGGAACAGCTTTAGGTGCTTCTGGTTTTTTTAGAACAAATTTAGATAAAAGTGATATAAATACATTGCAAGATACTAGTGTTATATTTTCTGGTGATGATTATAATACTCATGATGAAATAATGTTGTATAATCAAGGTCCTAAAATAGAAACCAGTTTAAGCAGCGGGTATAGTGATTATGGTTCAGATGTTTACATGGAATTATTATCAGGAAGATTAAGATATTATTATGTGTTTGATGAGAAAATCAATTTAAGTGATATAAGTTCTACTGATGAGTTGGAGTTTAAATTTTTGAATAATAATTTAATTATAACAGATGTTGATTCTACTAATCAGTTTACTGCGAGAGTATCCAAGGGGTATTATATGAAAACAGGTGATGAAATAATAATTGAAGGTATAAAAGTAAAACTTGTTGATGTTGGTATTGGAGGAAGAGTAATTCTAGAAATAGATGGTGCTGAACAAATATTTGATCAGGGTTTAAGTAAAAATTTTGGTGGTTTAAATATTATTAGTTTAGCTACCTTTTTTTAAATATTAAAATTCTCATGATTTCGGTGATTATTAATTATTTTTTATTAAAAATATCTTCCAGATCTGATTTATTAGAAATTTTGAATTCACCTGTTTCCACTTTCCAATTTTTTGATTTTAATTTTTTAAATTCTATAAAGGTTAGATTTCTATATTTTATTGACAAAAGTGCACGGGTTAGAGGTTTTTCAGATATTATAAACCTAATATAAGGTATTCCAGCTTCTTCGTCATATCCATAATAGTCTGTAAAGCCCACTGCACTATATTCTACCTGCAATCTTTCAAGGTCTTTATCTGCCTTTGAATTTTCTTCTGCAAAAAATAGTGTGAAATATGTATATGTCATTTTAATTTTTATATATAGTTTTGTCTTTAATATTTGCCCAGTAGAATGCAGCTTTTCTTTGTTTGCAGTTTGAGCAGATTCCGCAGTGTATATTTTTAGATGTGTAGCAGGAGAATGTATTTTGTATTGGGAATTTATGCTTATGTGCTAAAGATACTATTTCATCTTTGTCTAAAGTTATGAACGGTGCTTTTATTTTGTAATGTCCGTGATGTGTTGCCTGCTCCTGCAGTTTATTTATTTGTTTTATGAACTTTGGTGTTGTGTCTTTCATTGGAACTTTTCCTTCTGATTTTAAACCTATGTAGATGTTGTAGATTGTTTTATTTTTTAAATATTCAGATTCTGCAAAAGCTAATGCTGTTAAGATGAAAAGAGAATTTCTGCAGGGAACCCACCAGTTTAAGATGTCATTTTTTTCCTGTTTTATAGAATTAGGGTTTGATTTAGTTGTTTTTTTGTTTGTGTTTATAATTGATGTTGAAATATTGTTTAAAAATTTTAAAGGAACTTTTATGAAATCTGCTTTTAGTTTTTTTGCAATATTTTTAGAAGCTTTTAATTCCTGCTTTAAAGTTCTCTGGCTGTAGTCTATGAATAATATTTTGAAATTTTTTGGGTTTAGTTTCTTCTTTATATAATAGGCTAAAGTTCCTGAATCCAATCCTCCTGAGCAGAGCAATATTATATTTTTCATCTTGGAAAAGCTTATAACTTCTGATTTATAAAGATTTAGTATGGAAGTTAAAGACCTGAAAGTTGGAGATAAGGTAAAAATAGATGGTAAAGACTGTATTGTTAAAAGTATAGAGAAAAGTAAAGTTGCAAAACATGGGAAGGCTAAGGTTAGATTGGTTTTAGATGTTAAAGGCAAAGAGAAAGTTGTTATTAAGTTAGAGAGTGATGAGGTTTAGCAAATCAAAGATTTGTTTTTTACTAAAGGTTCTAAACCTGTTATTGTAACATTTGAGAATTCTTCTTGTATTTGATCCAAAGTTATTGGTTCTTCTGTTTCAAAGGATAAACTATGAAATTTTCCTAGTAATTCATGATCTTTTGAACTATCTGAAAATCCTGCAGCATGATATTTTCTATGTAGCGCCCAGAAGTCATTTTCTGAAGGCAAATATTCTGTTCTGTAAAGTTCTAAATTATATTTTATCATTTTCTATGTATCTTTAAAAAAGGGTTTATAAATGTTTTGGGTAGGTTTTATATTCAAGTTTCTTTAGAAAAACAGGTATGATATCAGTTATTATTACCAGTTTTAATGAACCAGAATCAACTGAGAAGGCTGTTCAGGCTCTATTAGAGCAGGATTTTATAGGGAAAATGGAGATTATAGTTTCAGACCCTTTTGAGAGTGTTTTAGAATATTTGAAGAGTAAATTTGGCAGCAAGATTAAATATGATTTAGATTTTGGTGAGGGTAAAAGTGCCTGCTTGAATAGGCTGATAAATGAGGTTAAAGGCGAGATTATCATATGTACAGATGGTGATGTTTATTTAGATAAGTCAGGTGTTAGGGAGATAGTTAAAAAATTTAAAGATGAGAGTGTTGGATGTGTCTGCGGCCATCCTATTTCTATTAATTCCAGAGATAATATGCTTGGTTTTTGGAGTCAATTGCTTTTTGATGTTGGTGCACATTTGATTTCCCGCAAAAAGAGATATGAGAAGGGTGAGTTTTTGGAATGTTCTGGTTATTTGTTTGGTTTTCGCAATGGAGTTGTTAAGGAATTTCCCTTTGATGTTGCTGAAGATACTGTTATATCTTATTTGTTTTTTAAGAGAGGTTTTAAGATTGCTTATGCTGAGGATGCTAAGGTTTATGTCAAAAATCCTGAGAAGTTTGGAGAATTTGTTAAGCAGAGAAAGAGAACTGCTGATGCTCATTCTAAACTGAAAAAGTATTATCCTGATTTTCCAAAAGTTAAAAGTTTTTTTGGTGAAGTTAGAAGTGGTTTATTTAATATTTTAAATATATTTGGTTATGCTAGTAATATTAAAGAGTTTATTTGGATTATTTGTTTGTTTTTTTTTAGATTTTATGTTTGGGTTAGTTTATTTTATGATTTGAAATTTAAAAAAGATTCTTATTCTGATGGATGGAGAGAAGATAAGAAAGTTGAAGGGACTGGGGTTTAGGAAAGGTTTATAAAGTATATATTAAAGTATATATTTGATTAAAATGTCAAATACTTTTGATAGAAGTTTTGAATCTGGAGGAGCAGGATATTCAAGTTGGAATGGTCCTCCTGAACCTGAAACTTTAGCTGAATGTATATTTGATAATATTGTGAGTGTTGGTGCTTCAGGACTTGCAGGTCTTTGTATAGGTTTAGTAGCTGGTTATATGTTTGACAATACTAAAGCAGGTGGTTATATTGGTGCAAGTACAGGTGTTGCTTTAAGAAGTGCTTGGGCATATTTTGATATTAAACATTTTTTATCAACAGAAAGAGATCCTGTTGTAAGAGAATATAAGAGTCCTTTTGCTGAGCCAGAGAAAGATGATAATGATTTAGGTGATGAGATGGTTGAGCGTTTTAGAGAACATGTTGATAATGTTGGCAGTGATTATAAAGAATAGCAAATCAAAGATTTGTAAAACTTTAAATACTCTTTTTTGAGGATTAGTAAATGGAAGAAAGATTTTTACTCTATATTCATTTCTTTTAATTTATTTTCTACTAATTTTTCAACTAAGTTAAGGCTGATATTTTTATATCCATCCTCAATTCTTGTTAAGAGTTTAGCTTTAACTTTATTTATTAACTTATTTTTTATATATTCTATATCTTTTTCTTGTAAAGGACTGCTGATTGGATTTATTTTATTTCTGTATTGTTCAGCTTGGTTTAGACTTTCTTCACTTTCCTTACGATACCCTTTGGCAAGTTCTTCATTTTCAGAAGCTTTTTCTAATAACATATGTACTATTGCATTTGCTAAATTCCCAATTAACTTTTCAATTAGTTTATTTCTGTTTTGAACTATTTCTAACACCTTCCATTAACTTATTAAAAATTTTATTATATAGAGATTTATATTTTTTCATAAATTTACTTTTATTTTCTATCATATTATTTTTGATATCTTTTATTTTTATATTAAATAATCTTTCTATTTCTTTGTCTACAGATTCTCTTGTTAATTTTTTATTTTGTATGAATATAAGAACTGCAATCATGTTTCTTGTTAGGTAGTATTTTTCATTTCCAGTTAAGACATCATAATTTATTGGCAATAATTCACTCTTTAAATTATGAAGATCTAATATTTTATAATTAATATTTTTCCTCTTTTTGTAAATAAATCTCTTTTTTACAATGCATTTGCTTAGCATCATTATGTATAAGGGGTCTGTTTGCAAGCCTATTTCTAATGCTTTGCTGCTTAGAACTATCAAGTGAATCTTTATTTTTAATGTATTTTCCAATGTTTTTTTGATATAATTTTCATTGATTTTATTGTTTGCTATTACTATTACATCAATATCATTGAAGTGGAAACCTTTTTCTATGAATGAACCTGTTATTATTATGTTTTGACTGGCTGTTAGTTTGTTTATTATGCAGAATATTCTCTTTGCTATTCCTGCTTTTACAGGTTCTATGTCTTTTATGTTGTAGTAGCAGGGTTTGATTGTTTTTTTTTGTGTTGGACGTATAACTACATAAGAGCCTGTTTCCAGTCCTGATCTGTTTTTTGATATGTATATCTGGTCCATTTTTGTTCCTTTGCTTATTTTTGCTATGATTTCCATATTACGTAATATAATGTAATGATATATAAAGGTTTCTTGAAAAAGAGATAAAAGAGAAATTAAGACATCCCAGGATTGCTAGGAAGCTGGAAGGGTTTTTGTAGCAAATCAAAGATTTGGTGGGAATTTTGTTTTAGATGGTTTTTAATTTATTTTTAACCTCTTTTTATTTATCCAAAACAAAAACAACTGCTTTTTTTCCTGTATATCTCTTTAAAAAAGGAATTACTGCTCCATTGCCACTTTTTTTTATTTTTAATGGTTTTCCTTTAGAATTTGCTGTAAACATTCCAATAGCATTATCAACCCTAATCTTAGAACTCATTAAAACATTTACATTATAGCCTTTCTCTTTCCTAACTCCTTCTTTGGTTTTTTGCATGCAATTACACCTCCATGTAATTATAATTTATTTTAATTTGAAATCAACATCTGCTGTAACTTCCACACCAATTGTATCTTGTACTAATTTTACCTTTAGTTCATCTACACAATCATCAATATCTTTGAATATTATCTGTAAAACCATTATAACTGCTGAAATTGATTCTTCAACAATTCCTTCATAACAACCCTTGTGTCTTGTAAGAGTGAAATTATTCCAATATTTTTGCATAATAGTTTCAATTTTCTTTTCATATTCATCAGTTATTTTATGTGTTTCATTATCAGACCCTATATATAAAATTATTTTTGTTCCCATTTTTTCCTCCTTTTTTAAGAATATTGGGTCTATACATAGTATAGACTTTATCTATATAAATATGTGTGTAATTAAGGATATATAAATCCTGTGCGGGTGTCTGCCAAGTGTGCCAGTTTACTGGAAAATATAGGTTGTAGAATATAGTTTTAATAAAAATTATTCAATTTCAACTAGTTTTATTTTGAAAATTAGAGTTTTACCTGCTAATTGGTGTGGTCCTGTTTTTCCATAAGCTTGTTCTGGTGGTATTTTGATTTCTTTTTCTTCTCCTGGACTCATTCCTATTACAGCCTGGTCAAAACCTTTTATCATTTGTCCTGCACCTGCTGTGAATCTTAGAGGTTCTTTGTTTTCAGATGAGTCAAATATGGTTCCGTCTTCTAGTAAACCTGTGTAATGTACAGCTACTTTGTCTCCTTGTTTAACTTTCATTGTGCATCCTGTTAGTAATAGTAATAGTAATAATATTTGTATTTTCATTTGTTTATAATTGTTTGTTTTTGTTTATAATTGTTGTGGATTACAAATTTATTACTAAATTTGGTTGAATTTTGTTTTAGAATATTTATTCTATTGGTTTGGAATATGGAAAATAATTTATAATTTAGCTGATTCATTACCATAAATAACTTGGCCTATATAATTATTCCATAAAGCTTCTAAATAAAAAGGAGTTTCAGGGTTTTGTTTACCTTTTACTAATTTTTTCATTGTTTTTAACATTTGTCTCTTTGAATTTTTATGGGCTTCTAATGTAGAATGTCCTTTAATAATTGAAATTGGTATTAGATTAGAGGGTTTTATGAATAATTTTGCAATATTATCATTATGAGGTTTTGTTGTCCATTTAGAATCCATATAAAATATAAAAGGAAAATTATAACCTATATAAGATCCATTTACTGTTTTATTCATTGACTCTTTACCAAGTTTTGCTCCTGCATTACAAGATCTGGCATAAACAATCCTTTCTTTTAATAAATGATCATTTTTATTTAGTTTTATAATAACATTTTTTTAATATCCAAAAATAGAATCTTCAGATCCATGACCGTTTAGAACTACTAATCTGTAATCTAATTTAATTATTATTTCTGAAAAAGATTTCATCTTCAAGAATTTATCTTTAACTTTCTTTGTTTTTATTGATTTTTTATCTGCTTCGTTAATAATTTCTTTAGAAAAATATGTTAAATATGTAGTAGCATCATCATGCTCAGGGCAAGTTATTAGTAATCCTTTTTGCATTTTTAAACCTTATTAAGTTCTTTCACTAATTTTCCACTTGTCATTGCTTTTATAAAATTCATATGCATTTGTATAATTTGTTTACCCTGCTCATCTTCTTTTTTAACGTGTTCTATCATTTCCTGCTTTGACATGCTTCCAATTCCCCCTATAGAAATCTTAATATTGGAAGGCATTCTTGCATCTATCTTTGCAATTACTAATTCTTTTATCTCTTCTTTAACTTCACTCATATTACTTTTACAGCCTCCAATTTCTTTAAAATCTTTTCGCTAAGAGGTGTTCTGTTCTTTATCTCAAAAAATGAGGCATTCCAGGTGTATGTTTTATCCTCTACTACAACTGCTATATCCTCTCTTAAATTATTAGGAACATTTGCATAAACTTTTAGAAATTTTTCCCTTTTTTCTTCTCCCATATTTTTGGATTAGAAGTTAATATATTTAAATCTTTAGTTTTTAATGCTTGTATTGTGTTACTTTATCTTGGAAATGCCACTTGAAAAGCCACGAAGACTGGATTGAATTTAGGTCACGATTCTTGGACAGATTTTGAATGGTGCTGGAAAACTGATTTGGGTGAATTTGATGGTTATAGGGGTTCTGGTGTTGAATTGCAAAATAATCGTGCCATGATGTTTGGACAGGGTAATAACACATAAAAAATGCCTTACAAAAGGCAGAGAGATGGATGAAAATATCTTACTGTGTTTTGGGTTTATAATTGTTTACAAATTTATTGCTAAATTTGGTTGATTGTTTGATTCTAGTACTTGTTCTATTGGTTTAGAGTATGGAAAGGTTTAAATATTACTTATTTTATATAATATATTAAAGATTAGTAATAAATAGCAAAAATATATAAAAATGGTAATAGTATATAATCCTGAGAATGAGAGAATAATAGAGAAAAGAGTAGCTGAAGCTGAAGAGATACTGGGTAGTTTACCATATAAACATTGTTTTATTAGTGGTTCTTTTTTATACAAAGAAAAATATAAAGATATAGATATATTCATAATAACAAGAAGTAAGAAAAAAATTAAAGTAAATAAAATAATAAATATAACAAAGATAGATTTCAATGATTTGTATTCACTATTTTATCATTCCATTTCTAAAAGCTGCATAGCAAAAAACATTCTTCCTAAAAGAGATTTGAAAGTGACTATTGCTGATTATTGGGGTATAATAAACGAAGCTGTTCCATCTATATTAAATGAAAAAAGAAAATTTCAGAAGGAAATAAGATATTTATTGCTATACACAGAGTATTTTAAAAATAAGGATATACTAAGTACTTTTGAGTTAACAAGAAAAATAAACTCATTTAAAAATTATAAAAAAGTTATGGATTATATAAAAAGAGAAGTTCCTAAATTTATTATTAAGCCTGTTCATAAGAATTATATAAAAAGGTATTTTTACTCACAAGCAGGATTTTATAAAGATATGATAAAAGAGTATTCAAGTGTAAGGTTTTTATATGATCTATGTCATAGTATAGTAAGGGGTGCTGTTCATGGTTGATGTTGAAAAGTTTAAAGAAAATATCAGAAATAGAATGTCCCAGGATTATAGATTAGAGTTTTTAGGAGACAATTTTGTAAAGACAGTTAAGTTACTCTCTGAAACAAAATCTGAGAAAATTTATGAGTGGATTGAAAATATAATTAAGGGAGATATACATGCTTTATCTGTTGGTTCTAAAAAGAAATACAAGGATTGGTCTGTATATGAACTCTTATTTTTTAGGAAAGACATGAATATCAAAAATATTAATTACAGAATATTTTTTATTAAAGTTAAAAATTCATGTTACATAGAATTTCATCTTGGAAAACATAAATATTATGATAAATTGAGGAAACAGCTTGATTTGACTAAGAAGGATTATTAGTTGTTTATTCCACTATTTTGTCTTGAAAATTCTACACTAAATGCCACTTTAAATGCCACGAAGACTGGATTGAATTTAGGTCACGATTCTTGGACAGATTTTGAGGCTGGTGAAAAACTATAAAGTGGAGAATTTGAGTGTTATAGGGGTTTTTGTGTTGAATTGATGTTGAGAAAAGCCACGATGTTTGGATAGGGTGATATTACAATAAAAAGCTTTCTTATAAATAAGATAATTGGTTTAATCTTCTAATGTTCCTGTGTATTCAACTTCTACTGTGTTTCCTTTTTTTATTTTCATTTGATTACAACCTGTTAGTAAGAGTAATAATATTATTACTAGTGATATTTTCATTTGTTTATAATTGTTTCTTTTGGGTTTATAATTGTTTGGTAAATAAAGGAGGATACTAGGTAAAAGTTAAAAGAATTATTTAGAAGATGGGTTTTACTTTTTAATATAAATCTTAGAATATAATAGATTTAACCCACTCATATAAAACTAGAGGTATTGATATTTCCCAAAAATGATATATTGACATACCAACAATTAAGATAATAAAAGTTAGAAAAAGATTATTTTCTATCCATTGAATTAATAGGAGGGGATATTTTACAATTCCAAAAATTGATAATTCTGGAGACATTTTAATCTTGTATATAATAAAATTTATAAATTTATGGTTAAATTTGGTTTAATATATATTATAATTATTTGTTTTATTGGATTGGAGTATGGAAAAGGTTATAAATTTCATTGTTTATTTATTTACAATTAAGAAAATGGTATTATAAATTTAACATTATTGGAGATATTTTAAATATGAAAAAACTTGAACCTATTGATGCAACTCCAGAAAAAAGGATTTATGCATCTATAATTGCAGATTATGATATAAAAAAAGCACTTTGTGAATTAATTGATAATGTGCTTGATAATGGAAAGATGAATTCTCTTCCAAAAGTTTCAATTAATATTAATATGCACAACCCTTCACAAACGGTTGATATTTTGGATAATTCTGGGGGAGTATCTGAATTAAGAAATTTAATTTCTCCTGGTGCTACAGGAAATATATCAAAAGAAGAATTAATTGGTATGTTTGGTGTTGGGACAAAACGAGCTACAGTAGCATTAGCTAAAAATATTTGTATTAAAACAAGGATAAAAGGAGAACATACCAAAATATTAAAATATGATGAAACTTGGATTAAGGATTCTGAAAATTGGACTATTACACCTTTTGTTGCAGATAGAAAAGAAGAAGAAATAAAACATTCTGAAACAGTCATAGAACTTTCAAATTTGAGAAAACCTTTTGACCACGATCTAATTAAAGAGATTTATGAACATTTTTCAGAAGTATATGCCATCTTTATTGAAGAAAATTTTATTGAATTAAAACTTAATGATACTTTAGTAAAACCAAAATTTTTTGAAAATTGGTCTTATTCTCCCAAATATATCCCTACAAAATACTGGGGATTTATTGAAAATGAAGGCAAAAAGATCAAAGTTGAAATATTAGCAGGATTATCTAATAGATCTAATCCTTCAGGAGATTGGGGGGTTTATATTTATTGTAATAAGAGACTGGTAGGAAAAAAATTAAAAAGCTTAGAAGTTGGTTTTGGTACAGGACTTGCTGGAAAACCCCACCCAAGTATATCTTTATTAAATGTTTTGGTTTTTATTAAAGGTGAATCTTGTCTTATGCCTTGGAATAGTAGCAAATCAGATATAAACTATTCCCATATAACTTTTAAAAAAATACAAAAAAATCTACAAAATTTAGTAATTAGATATGCAAAGATATCTCGTTCACTAGAAGGAAAGTGGGCAGGAAAATTATTTAGATATACATCTGGAAAAATAGCAAAAAAGAAAATTACTTTTGAAAAGATTCTGAATAAAGAGCTCCCACCGTTACCTCCTCCAAAAAAACAAGAAATTATAAAAATAAGAGATTCTAATAAGAAAATTTTTGATAATAAACCTTGGACTAAAGGAGTCTTTGGTGGAATAGAGGCAAAGGAAATTGTTCTAAGAAAAGAATTTTCAGAAAGAAATAGATTTCTATTAATTCTCCTTGATAGTACTTTAGAAATTGGATTTAAGGAATTCTTGGTTAATGATTCTGGGGGGGCATATAGTAATCAAAAATTGTTAAGTTTATTTTCAATTAGAAAGGATGTACATCTAGAAATAAAAAAGTACACAAAAGGTAAATTAATCTCCAAAAAAGAATGGACATTAATTAATTATTATTATAATCTTAGATGTAACTTAATTCACCAAAAAGCATCTGTAAATTTAGATGAACGAGAAATAGAAATTTTTTCAGATACTACTAAATCTGTATTAAAAAAACTATTTGGTTTTAAATTTGACATTAATAAATAATCAAAAGATCTATAAATATCAAAATCTTATTAAAAACCAATCAATGATACCTACATTTTTAAAATGGGCTGGTGGAAAAAGAAGATTAATAGAACAAATAGATCCCCACCTACCAAAAAGAATATATAACTATTTTGAACCTTTTCTTGGAGGAGGAGCAATATTCTTTTATATTAAACAAAAATATAATCCAAAATTTTGTATGATTTCTGATATAAATAAAGATCTTATTAAAACTTATAAATCTGTTAGAAATAATCCAAAAGCATTAATGAAATATTTAAAATATTTTAAAAGAAAAAATTCTGAAGAATTTTTTTATAAAATAAGAAAAAAATTTAATGAAAATAAGATAAGAGGCATAAGAAGAAGTGCTGCTTTTGTTTATTTAAATAAAACCTGTTATAATGGGCTTTATAGAGTTAATTCCAAAGGGGAGTTTAATGTTCCATATGGGAGGTATAAAAATCCAGAAATATTTAATAAAGAAATCCTTTTATTTGCTAGTAAACTACTAAAAGATGTTAAGATAAAACATCAAGATTATGAAAATATTAAAAAATATATTAAAAAAGATAGTTTTGTCTATTTAGATCCTTGTTATGATCCTTTAAAAAAAACCAGTTTTGCTAATTATACCCCAAAAAGATTTTCAGATGAAGAAAATGTAAGATTAAGTTTATTTGTTAAAAAGATAAATAAAAAGAAAGGAAGTATATTATTAAGTAATAATGTAACAGATAATGTTAAGAAGTTATATCCAGAAAGTGAAGGATTTAAACAAAATATTGTTTATTGCTCTAGAAGTATTAATTCAAACCCTTTTGGTAGATCATTTATTCAAGAATTTTTAATATCTAATTATAATAAAGGAGGTTTTGAAGATGCCCTATGTTATAAAAGCGGAATGTCCTAAATGTGGAAAAGAAGTTAAAGGAAAAGATGCAGTAGAAAAGTATTTTGGTTGGAGGAGATTTAAAACAAAAAATAAAACTCTTCCTCAATCATATTGTAAAAAGTGCAGAAGGAAAGGGAAAAGATAATTTTTTATTCCTTAAAATACTCTCTCACAACATTAGAGAATTTTTTTATTACTTCTGGACTTATTGTGGTAAATCTATCTTTTTCTAAAGGATATAATTTTCCATCTTTCATAAAGTTCCTAATATAAGATATTTTGAAATGTGGTTCTGTTGATGTTACTAATATAATTCTTGCTTCATTCCAAAAATATAAATATTTTTGAAGTTTAGACCTTCTTAGTTTTCCATCAGCACTATATTTAACTTCTATTAGTTGTACTGACCCTTTTGGACTAACAACAATAAAATCCGGAATGCTTTTAATTTTTTCCTTTGTTTCACTATCTTTTAAATCTGTATTTATTTGGGATATATTCTGTAGAATTGCTTCATATCCAAATCTATAAACTTGATAACCTGCTTCTTTGAACATTTCTTCTATTAAAGCTTCTGCTATTCTTCCTTTGACTAGATTTGATGCGAATGACATTGTTTAATTGATAATTAAAGGATTTATAATGGTTTTGTGCAAATTTTGAAAAAATTTGGTTTATTGTGATAATAGAATATTTATTCTATTGGTTTAGAGTATGGAAAAGTTTAAAAAAGAAATTATTATTTATATATTTAAATAAGGTGATTATGTCTTGCTTAAAAATATATGGTCAACTATTCTAACTTTAGGTGCGAAATTTGTTTTATTAGCTATAACTCCTTTAGCAACAAGTTTATACGAAGAAAATTCAATAATTCTAAATCAAGAAGTTATTTCTATTTTAAAAAAGCATAAAAAATTTGAAAGATTTAAAAGAGGTTATTTATTCTGTAAAAATTGTAATTCTCAACTTTCTATTAATAATCTTGGGTTTTTGAGGGAGAGTCCAAAATTAGAGATGACCTGTGATAATCCGGGTTGTACTTTAAAGATATAAAAAATGGTTAATATTCCAATAGTAAGTGATATTTATGAGTTGATTAAAAAAGGTATATTCTTAATTTTAAAGCAACTCTTTAAACCTCTCTTTTATCAAACACATATAAAACCCTTATTAAAAAAAATTGAAGATCATATAACTACAAAATATGGAAAAAATAGTTTTCAAATCAACAAGTATGCAATAGAAATTGGAAACAAAGAATTAGAGTTGGAACGAGGAAAATGGAGAATTTATCTCCCATTCAATGAGATGCTATTTGGATTAAAGGAAAATAGAGAGTTTATGTTAATACAAGAATGTATAAGAAATTCTTTTTTGCCAGAAATAGATAATATTGATAAAGAGTTCAAAGAAGCCGTTTGTGTTAATGAAACTAATGAGTTTTTAGAAAATCAAAAAAATGGAATTCTAAAACAAAGGGTATATTATAATAAAGTTGTTGGAAAAAATAAAGAAAATAAAAATTTAGATTTGGTTTCAGAAATGGAAGTAGAAAGATCTTTAAAACCTTTATTATTAAAAATTTTAAAAGAAACAAAAAAAGCCAAACAGAGTGGAATAATAATAAGAAAGTCAAGGTATGCAAAAAATAAAATAAAAAATTATGTTAGGGAAGCAAAAAATAAAACTAAATTAAATTTAATAAACTCTGAAATATTAGATAAATTACCTAACAAAAATTTGATTAAAAATGTTTCTAAAGATGGAGGACATATAATCTCTTCTTCTCACTCAGTGA
>CBFDDQ010000023.1:0-16833 GCA_965603615.1 Candidatus Woesearchaeota archaeon | reverse complement strand
TCATACAAATTAGATATTGGAAGAGTTTGTATAAAAACTTCAGGAAGAGAAGCAGGAAAATATTGTGTGATTGTTGAGAAAAAAGATAATTTTGTTATAATAGATGGCCAGGTAAAAAGAAGAAAGTGTAATATTAATCACTTAATTACTTTAGATAAAGAATTAAAACTAAAAAAAGATGCTTCAACTTCTGAAGTAATAAAACAATTTAAAAATATAGGAATAGAAATCAAGCCTAAAAAATCAAAAAAACCAAAAGAGAAACCAAAAAAACAAAGAAAGCAAATCAAAAAATTTGAAACTAAAAAACCAAAAGAAAAGAAAAAAGAAACAAAAAAAGTTAAAAAGAAAAAAGGTAAAAAATGAAACAAGATATAACACAAAAGTATGTAGAATTTCAGTTATTAAACCAGCAAATACAGCAGGCACAGCAGCAAATGCAGATGTTATCACAGCAAACAATGGAATTAAAATCTTTAAGTAAAAATTTATCAGAACTTTCATCTATAGAACCTGGTTCTGAAATGTATAATAATTTAGGAGTTGGTGTTAATATAAAATCAACAGTTCAAGATTTAAAGCATTTATTAGTTAACGTAGGTGCAGGTATTCTTGTGCAAAAAACACCAGAAGAAACAATAAAAATAGTTAACAAGCAGGTAACAGAGCTTGAAAAATTTGTAAATAATTTAGAAGTTAATCTTCACAGCTCAATAGCAAAAGCAGAGCAACTAAAGCAGGAAATAGAAAAAGAACAGCAAAATAAAAAATAGCTTCTACAATATATATTTTCCAGTAAACTGGCACACTTGGCATACACTCGCATAAAACTTATAAAACAAAACAAATTCTAACAAATATGCTTAATATTTTAGATTTCTACTCAAGAAAAGATATCCAAAAAGAAATAGTAAGAGCAGCAAAAGACAGGGAAATAGCAGTTAAATTTGGTGACAAAGGTTTTGGGAAAAGACCAGATATAATTCAATATGAATCAGATGTTATAGAACTAGCTAAGCAGGGTGTAACCTCATTTCATGCATCAGAAGAGCGCTGGATAAACCCTCTAGAACTAAAACCAGGAATGTCAAAAAAACAATTAGATGATTTACGTAAAGGATGGGATTTTATAATTGACATTGACTGTAAATTCATAGAATATTCCAAAATTACAGCAGACTTTCTAATAAAAGCCCTAAAATTCAATGGAGTTAAAAATATATCAGCGAAATTTAGTGTTACAGGAGATACACCTATCCTTATAAAATTGGGCAATAATATTGATTTAATACCTATTAAAGAAGTTATAGAACTAGTTAAAAAAGGATTAAAATTAAAAGTTTTATCCTTAAATAAAAAAGGTTTATTATCTTTCTCAAAAATATATGATTATTTAATACATAAAAATAAAATTTATAATATCTATCACAGGCAGAGTACATTACCTCTTAGAGTAACAGGACATCACTCAGTATTTTCATGGCAGAATGGCAAAATAATACAGAAAAAAGCTTCTAAATTAAGAGTAGGAGACTATTTAGTGTCTTATAATACCTTCAAAAATAAGCCAAATAAATTACCAAAAATTAGTTACAATTATACCTTTAATGGAAAACCAGTAACTAAAAAAGTAAAAATAACTAGAAATATCATGAGATTAATAGGATATTATCTAGCTGATGGTCATATAACAAAATCAATCCATCAAACAGGCTTTACATTTAATGTTAATGAAACAAGTTTTTCTGATGATTGCAAGATAATTTTAAAAAAAATAACTAAAAGATTTATTTCTGAAAGGAACCCAAATAGGGGATCTTTACAATTAACAATGCATTCCAAACAATGGTATTCATTTTTTGACTATTTTTGTGGTAAAGGCGCTAAAAATAAGCATCTTCCATCTTTTGTATGGCAATTACCAAAAGAATACTTTTTAGAATTATTAAAGGGTTATATCAGAGGGGATGGTTATAAGAGAGGAAAAACTACTCTTGTAATTAAATCAGTTTCTAAAAAACTTTTAGTTGAATTAACTTGGTTATGTAAGATGCATAATATTACTTGTAATCTAGCAACAGCTTATAACAAACCCCATAAAATGCCCCAAGGAACAATTTTCAAAGGAAGCTTTGTTTATGTTTTAAGTTTTCCTAAAAAAGAATTTCCAATTAAAGAATTTTCAAATAAAAGAAAAAAATGTGATGTTACTCCTTTTGATAAGGTATTCCCTTTAGATGGGCTAAAATTAGTTTATAAACAAATTAAACCTAAAAAATTTATTCCACATAGGGAAGAACATGGTATACTTAGAAAACAATCCGCGAGTTTAGGCAGAATTAAAAAAGTAATAAAATGGTTTGAAAATTATAAGTCAATAAATTTTGATAAAAATTCATTAGAAATTCTAAATAATTATAAAAAATTCTACTCAAATGATATTTCTGTTTTAATGATTAAAAAAATTAAAAAAGGAAAAATAGCAAAAGTTTATGATGTTTCTGTTGAAAATACAGAAAGTTTTTTTGGAAATTATTATCCAATTCTCCTCCACAATTCAGGTGGAACAGGAATTCATATAGCAGTACCATTTGAATCATTTCCAAAAAATGTGCATAATGAAGAAGTGAAATATTTATTTCCAGAAGGAGCAAGAGTTATAGCAGGTTACCTAAAAGAATTAATTAAAGAACCTCTAGCAAATAAACTTTTAGAAATAAGTAATATTAATGAAATTTCAAAAGTAGCAAAAAAAGAATTACTTTATGATAAAAATGAATTCAATCCATACTCAGTTGTAGAAATTGATACAGTTCTTATATCAAGTAGACACATGTTTAGAATGCCTTATTCTTTAAATGAAAAAACAAATTTAGTTAGCATACCAATAGATATTGACAAAATTCTGGATTTTAATATAAATGATGCTAAAATAGAAAATGTAAAAGTTAAGAATAATTTCCTAGAAAGAAATGGAACAGAAGATGCAAAGCAGTTAATCTATAATGCATTTGATAAACAGGCTGAAAAAGATATTAAAAAAAATAAAGATGTTACAGAAGAAAAAAAATATCAAGATTTCAAAATCCCAAAAATTGCAATCAAAAAACACCAATTCCCACCCTGCATAAATCTAATCCTGTCTGGAATAAAACAAGATGGTAGAAAAAGATCTGTTTTCATATTAATGAATTTTTTGCAGCACATGGGATGGAAGCTAAAAGATATAGAAACAGCATTACTAAAATGGAATAAAAACAACTATGAACCATTAAGGGATGGATATATTCTATCACAACTCAACTGGTCTAAAAGACAAAATCAAAAACCAATACTTCCTCCAAACTGCGACAATGAATCTTATTACCGTACCATAGGCATTTGCAAACCTGATAATTGGTGTAAAAAAATAAAAAATCCTGTTAACTATGTAACAAGAAAATTGCATTTTCAAAAACCTAGGAGGAAAAAATGATTGCTGTATCATTATTAGGATCTTACCTATACTGCCCAAGGAGAATATTTCTAGAAAGAGTTATGGAAATAAAACCTCCTCCTTCACCTTATTTAGTACAGGGTTCAGTAAAACATCAGGTATATGACTTAATTAATAAAAATGAGCAGGATTTAGTGACATCAATTAAAACATTTATCCCATTCAGTGATATATTCTCTATCTACAGAAAAAAATATTACAAACTTTTATCAAATACAATTGTAGAATATAAACCAAAATTAAAAGAACTAAATATTGACCCTTTAAAATTATTTCATAATTCCTGGAAAAACTATCTCAAAGAAGCAAAATTAAGGTCAGAAAATATTTTCAAATTTATAAAAAAACATAACATTTACGGACAACAGCTCTGGGAAAATCTCACACCAAAATATCTAACAGAATATAAAGTAAAATCAGAAAATTTGCAGCTAAGAGGTATAGTAGATAAAATTGAAATAAGTAATAATTCTTACACACCAATAGAATTAAAATCAGGTACACCGCCAAACACAGGAGTCTGGCCAGGAAATAAAATACAATTACTAGCTTATCTTTTGATATTAAAAGAAAAATTTAATGCAAACGAGGGTTACATTCACTATGTAGATTCAGATGATAAAAGACCTGTAATACTAAATCCATTCTCAGAACAGGAAGTAATCAAAATAAGAGATAGTTTGTTAAATTTATTTAATTTAAAACAACCTCCAGAAATTGTGGAAAACAAAAACAAATGTACTAACTGTAATCTTAAAGAGCAATGTTTCAAAATAAATTCTCAGCCATAAACCTTATAAATAACATATATACTCTAGTATATACTTTAAAATGGAATATTCTACATTAGAACAAAGAGTAGGAGCAGTTTTAGATAGAGATGAAAATGTTCCATATCCAAGAGTTTTACAAAGACATAAACTTAATCCAGACCAGTTTTTTAGAGCAGTTGTAGGTATAGAAACCTTTATTTCTTATGTTGATAAAGAATTATCTGATAGATTAAGAGAGATTAGTACTAATCCAGAAAGAAAAAGAGAATTATTTAATATGGGTGAAGACTTTATAAGAGAACAATATCATAGAGTTTCAGCAGGAACTCAAGCATATCTCCCTCAAGGAACATTACTCCATCCTGAAAATATTAAATTTCTTGTTTATTATGCTCTAATTTATGGTAATCCTAAATTAGCATCTAAAAACAGAGCAGAAGTTGTTCAGGGAATAGGTAATTTACCTGATAATAGAAGAAATTACTTCAGAAGTTTAAAATTAAGAGGATTATTAACAAAAGCAAAATGTGATTCCCCCCTTGCTGTTTTAACAATGTTTGATGAAGTTTACAAAAGAAAAACAGGAGATTCTAGTATATTTGACTTAGCTCAAAAACCACATCTGCATAAATGGGGCAGTAAATTTAGAGCACCTCAATCTTTTTGGAAGAATCCTGTTAATGTTGAAGTAGCAGTTTACCATACTCTAACAGAAAATAATCCTAGATTAGCGTCCACAGACAGAGAATTAGTTAAGCAGGAAATAAAAAAATTACCTACAAATCATCAAAAATATTTTACAAGTCTAGAATTTGGAGGATTAGTGGTTTCACTACAAAGCTCTCCAAGAGCTGTCTTAGAAGCATTTGACAGAGCTTTTGTAAAAACAACTGGTAATAAAAGTTTAGATTTAGAATTTAATAGTGAGAATAGATTAGTTAGGTAATTTTATAAATAATCAAATCCAATTAATTAAATAATGTCAGAGGTTAAATTACATACTATTCTAATTATCATTTTAGTTATTTTATTAGTATTTCCAAGCCAAATTCAGAATTTTATTGGAAAAGTAACACAACCAACATGTACAGATTCTGATGGTGGAAGAGATTATTATGTAAAAGGGGATGCAGCTACTGATATACCTAATATTGGTGGAACATATGATTGTTGCAAGATGGAATATTCAACAAATATGGGCGATTTATTAAATAATATTGGTCCAGGTGGTGGTCCTTGTGTTGATGAAGGACCTTATCTGTATGAAGCAAAATGCAGTGATAGTGGCATACCAACTATGGAAGTTTACGAGTGCCCTCATGGGTGCCAAGAGGGAGTTTGTAAAGCAAAAACTATAGAATGTACTCCTAACTGTGAAGGAAAAGAATGTGGACCTGATGGCTGTGGTAGCTCCTGCGGAACTTGTCCAACAGATAAACCAGTATGCCAGAGTGGAGTTTGTAAAGTTGAAACTATACAATGTACAGATATAACATGGTTACCAGACCCTTCAACTAAATGTGAAGGAACTACATTTTTTCAAACAAGTAACTGTGGAAATACAAGGACAGAAACTGGTATAAAAACAACTGGAGAATGTGCTACAACTCAAGAATGCACAGATACATGCTCTTCTCTGGGTTATGAGTGTGGAACACATACTATTTGTAGTATTTCAACTGATTGTGGAGCTTGTTCTTCCGGATATGAATGTATGGGTAGTATGATGGGAGGAAGTAAATGTGTGGGGATACAACCAATACAACAGTCATGTCAATTAACAAATACCTACTGGTCTACAACTACAGCACAAGAAGGAAATAAAGTTATATTAACAGTTGAAGGAACAAACTGCAATGAAGAAAAAGTTATATTTGATATTAAAGAAGGAGAAGTAGGGTCTGATACACTTATAATTTCTATTCAAAATTTTGAATTTTCTAATGGAAAAGCAGAAGCAGAATGGACATCTGAATATATAGATGATGGTTTCTTGCAGGGAAATCCAGAATATTATTTTATTGCTTATTTGAGCTCTGATAATTCTATTAAAATAAGTAGCAATAAATTAACTGTTACAAAAGTAATATCAATTCTAGAATGCAGAGATGATGCAACATGTGAATGTAAAGATAATGATGGGATATGTAAATTTACTTGTACTTATAGAGAAGATAATGATTGTATTAAACCACAGATATGGGATATGGTTGCTTCTAATAATCCTAATGATTATCTAAGTTTAGATAACCAAATTATATTTGAAAAACCATCTGATTGGAAAAACTATGCTCCATTAAAAAATAAAGTTTTAGAATTAACAAATAGTTTAACTACAGACGAAGAAAAAGTTCAAGCAATAGCTAAGTGGGTAAAAAGTTCAAAACCTTATGGACACCCTTCACCAGGCCAAGAATTAGAGTCTGGTTTTGGTTCTGTTATTGAAATTTTTGATTATCCAAATGGTGTTTGCTTTGATTCTTCTATTATTATTACTGCTATGATTAGGTTAGCAGGGATACCAGCAAGGTCTGTTTTACCAGCTGTTGGTATGATGCATGAATATAATGAAGTTTTTATAAATGGAAAATGGGTTGGTTTAGATGCCACTTTTGGTTTAGGAGAACCTTTATTTGATCTAGATTCTACAGGATTACCACTAATTTATGTAATAGATGAAGGACCAAATTTAGATTCATCTGAAATTTCTACTATGGGAGGAGCTTTTATAGGTACAAATATTAAATGGTATAAATCAAAGAGGATTCCAGTTTCAGTAGGTTCGCGAATATTGATTGATGCCCAAAAAGCAGAAATACCTCCTGTTCCTAATGATATGGGAGAATTATTAATACCAATAACAGAGGATAGGGCTTATTGTAATATGAAAGATGATGGAAATTGTTATTTAAATAGAATCTTGAATACAGTTCCTAATCTACCTTATGTTATGCCAGAACAATTAACTAAATCTTTAGAAATACTTTACCATATGGATTGGTGGCCAGGGGAATTTTTAATGAACCCACCATCATGCTGGTTTTCTACCAATAATTTTGCATGCAGTACGTATGAATGTAGAAAAACAGAAGATTCTCTTAAGTATCTTATCCCATTCCAAGTTAGTTTTTATTTTACTGGTTATCGGAATGGAGAAAGATTAAGAGGAGGGGGGTATAAAAAAGCAGGTTATACTTTAGAAAAATTACCTTCTGGGAACTATAGAGTTAACTGTGGTTTTGAGTATCTAAAATCTATTGCATTTAAAGACATTGAAATTAAAAAAGGAGAAAGAGTAGTTGTATCTCCAGATTCTTTAATTAAAGTAGATGGGATAACACAAAATAATTTTGATGTATTAATAACCCTTTTAAAACAATCTACAGATTTAGTTACAATCTAAAACAACCCCCTAACCAATTCCCTAAAATTCTTATCACTCTGTTTATTATGATATTCTTTCAAATAAAATAAAACTTTCTTCCTATCCAATTTCAAAACATTAATAATAAACTCACAAAACTGATTAACATTCTTAGGTTTCAAACTATATTTACATCTCTCAAAATCAAGTAACTTAACTTTATTTTGAAAAACTAAAACATTTTTAAAAGGTCTGTGCATTTCATATTTATTAACTTTTAACTTATCCATTTTTCTACACTTTCCCAAAAGCTCTAAAAAAACCTTTCTCACTCTAATCTTACTCTTACCAACAACCCACTCATTAAGAGCCTTACCTCTAACAAATTCATAAATAAACCACCCCTCACCAGAAAAAATCAACTTAGGACCTATAGAAAACTTATTCAATTTTTTAAGCCAAAAAACCTCATTATTTATTCTTCGCAAATCTCTACTTTCAACCTTCAAAACAACATCTCTGCCTCTATACTTTCCTCTATAAATAATACCTCTTCTACCTTTAGCAAAATACCTAAACATAATAAAAATATAAGTAGAAAGATATATAAATAAATACCCATTATTTTCAATAAAAGAGGCAATAATGAAATTACTAACAATACTAACAATATTATTACTAATCCTACCTATAACAATAGCACAGGATGATTTTCTTGCAGAAGAAGACACTTCTCCTATTTCAAATGTAAACATAGACAAATCAGTTTCTTGGATTACACAGCAGTCAAAAACAACCTCAGAACAAGCTTCTCTAGCTTTATTAGCAGCAACAAAATCAGATGCAGTAAACAACCAGGATGCTATTACACAATTATTAAATTTTAAAAATAAACAAGCATACTGCTTTCCATCTGAGTGCAATACAAAAGATACAGCTCTGGCTTTAATGTCTTTATCAAAAGCAGGACAAGCAGCTTCTACAGATGCACTTTTACAGCAGCAAAAACCAAACATAGGAGGTGAATGGTTATTACAAATAGACACACAATCATCAGGAACATGCACTATAAAATATGGTGATGATCAAACCCAAGTACAAGTTGAAAATAGCAGGATTAAATCAGACTTATGTGAATACTCAGTACAGTTCAATCTTAATGACTGTTTAAAATCTAACCTGCTAAAAAACAAAATATCTATGGATATTATTATTCAGTGTGGTCCTTTAGGCTCAGGTAAAATATCTCTCTTATACAAAATTGAAGATAAATACTTTTTAGTTGGAGAAGTTTCAAATAATGTTTTTGCAACTCTAAAAATAAAAAATAGCAATTTTGGTGATTATGAATCAACTTTATATGCATCATGGGCTTTAGAATCAATGGGAAAAAGATTTTACACACCAGGTATTGAATCAAGTTCTTTAATGTATTTAATTACAAAAGAAAATAATTTTATTAATGATTTACTAAATATGCAGGACACATCAACAGGAAGTTTTGGTTCTGTATTTGAAACATCTTTAGCAAATTTAGCTTTAAGAAAGCATGCTCAAAACACAATAGAAATAGGAATGGCAAAATCCTGGCTTGAATCTGTGATGTTAACAGATAATACATGGAACAAAGATGTAAGAGATACATCAATGGCAATCTACGGAGCATTTGCACCTTTGGACATAGACATAACACCATCAATAACACCTTCCTACACTCCTTCAGCACAGCCAGCATGTAATGAAAATGGAGTTTGTGATACTTTCTTAGATGAAGATTCAATTAACTGTCCTTCAGATTGTTTTTGTGGAGATGATATTTGTGACAGCGCAGAAGATGAAATCTCTTGTCCGCAGGATTGTGAGGAAGAGGAATTTGAACCAGAATGTTATGATAATTCAGACTGTGATTCAGGATATATTTGTGAAGATAATATATGTATAGAAGAAGGGCATGGATTTTTTTATTACCTTTTCATTTTAATAATTATTTTAGCTATATTAGGAGGAGTAGGTTACTTTTATTATAAAAAATTCTATCTAACTGGAAAGCAATTGTTTAAATTTAAAAAACCATCATTCCCAAAAAAACCTGCATTATTCAAACAGCCGCAAATAAGAAAACCAGCTTACCAGCCAAGGCCGCAATACAAGCCTGTTTACAAAGCAAGAAAAACCTTAGCAGAAAAACAATTAGAAGAATCATTAAAAGAAGCTAAAAAACTTTTAGGAAAAAAATGAAATATTTTATTTTATTTCTCTTATTAATCACACCATTTGCATTTGCTCAGGACTTAATCTTGGCAAAGCATGAATATTTACCAAAACAAACATTCCAGGCAGAAGTATTTGCAAAAGATATCAAACAGTATGATATATCAATATTAAACTCTCTAGGTTACAGGACAAACATAGGTGCAAATCTAATAGAACTTACAAGAGATCATTATTTTATTTATTTTAATATACCAGAACTAGAACCTGGAAATTACACTTTAAAAGTAAAAGAATTAAAAAAACCTTTTAAAATAAAACCAAAAATACAAGAAATAATTTCAATATCACCTCCAGCTATAAAATTCACTCCAGAAAAATCTTCTCTATCAAAAATTGCAGTTTCAAATAATAATATAAAATCAGAGACAATAAAAATATCTTCTTCAAGTTTTATAATAACCTCCTCAGTTAATTCTCTAATCATACCTCCAAAATCATCTAAATCTTTTTATATAACTCTAAAAAAACCAAGTACAAATCAATTAGCTGTAATATCAATACAGGATTATAATATCCCAGTATGGTTTATCACCGATGATGAAATTATTCCTTTCTTAGAAGAAGAAATTGCAGAAATGCCAGAAGTAAAGCAGGGTTTAGAATTTTTTACAGAATCAAAAACAAGATTAAACTTTATAACAAAAGAAATACAGGAATCTATTCCTATAGTTGATTCAATTTATTTCAAGAATACTCTAAATGAAACTTTAAATAATCTAAAAATATCTTTAACAGGAAATCTTCAAGACATAGTTAAATTAGAATTCTTAGAAATAAATAATCTGGTTCCAAATGAAGAAAAAAAATTAGGTATAACAGTAAATGAAGAGAGAACATTATTAGAAGACTCATATTCTGGCTCTTTACTATTAACAACAGATAAATCTACTTTTAAGCTTCCAATAAATTTTATAGTAGTTGAAAAACCAACACAGGAATCTGTAACAGAATCACTAACTCTGGAAGAAATAACAGAACCTTTAGAAGAACCTGAAGAAAAAATAACAATAGAAGACAAAACAAGACTGGAAGGAAAATGGATTTACTTATTGGTTTTAATAATAATCTTAATAGCTTTTGCTTATCTCTCTTTAAGAAAACCAAAACAAAAGAAACAAACATTCAGGCAATATGTTAAAAAAATAAAACATTAATCTTTATTTTTCATTTCATCCAGCTCTTTCTTCATCATACCAGCATGAGCTTTCAAGTTCTTCAAAAACATATCATACCTGTGAAGTCTAGCCATCAAATCATTAACAAATCCATTAACATCTTTTGCATCCATCTCTAATTTTGAAGGTTCAAGAATATCTATAGAACTTGGCATAAAATCAAAGCAAAAACCAACTATTTTTTCAATATTATCCAGCCTGACTTCAACCTCATTAAAGCAGCTGAAAAATTTAATCTTGCTTTTATTTTCAGGAATTTCAGCCTCTTTTGTCTTAGAAGTATATACTTTTAAAATTTCTAAGTCCTTTCTCTCTTTCAAAGCATCAATCAAACCTTTAGCAGCTTTCTCAACATGCTCCTCCGGACTGCCTAAAACCTCCATTATTGCCCTTATTGTTATTTTATTCATTTTTCCACAGCAAAAATACTATCAGCATAACCAATGAAAAACAAAAACCATATATAGCATATCTTCCTTGTTTCTCACTTTCACCCTCATAAATCACACTACCAGTTACATAATCATCATTTAAAACACTTTCGTTATTTTCTTTATAAACCTCTTTAATTTCCTTCACAACTTCGCATAAAAAAGGATCTATACCCTGAATTTCTAAGTCCTCTTTATCTCTGTCACCTAAACCATTTACAACTATATTATAATTTCCATCTCCAAATTTTTCATTGCAGTTAGGAATTAATTGAACAGGGATAGTTAAAGTATAATTGTTAAATTTATCTTCAACATTAACTTTTGAATCTTTGCTAACTCTCTGTCCATCCTCATCTTCTATATGTACTATTACAGATTTTTTACTAGTTTCACCTTTGTATACTTCTAATTTAACTTTAATTGTCTGCCCAAACCTTGCTTTTTCATCACTGCCTAAATCATAAATCCTGTCAATCTTAATACTAGAATTTGTTTCTAAGGGTTCACTCTCAATTACAAATAATTTTTCATCACAATTATTATCCAGTCTTACTTCATTGCAGTCAGTTTCTATACAAGTTTTGATAAAATACATCCCAGGATCATAATTAGGAGTCCATGGTCCGCCGAAATTGCTTCCATATGTTAAAAATTTATTTAAAGGATTATAACCACTCACTGTTTCTCCATAAACATTTTTTATCTCTCTAATTAATTTGACATTTGCTTTACCACCACCATTTTTTCTGACATTAACTCTAAACTCAAACTCATCTTCTTGAAAATAAGTTTCATTCAAAATTAAATCTATATACCAATCACATGGACCAAAATAATAATCCACATAGCTTCCATTGTTAAAATAACCAGGAGTTGGTATTGAATTACACCAAATAATACTTTCATTAAACAAAGAACAGCTTTGGCCTTGTACAGTACTACTATAACTAAAACTATCAATTAAATCCATACTTTTGTTATACAAATATAAATTATCACCAGTATTTCCTAAACCATTACCAATACTATCATCATCTACATACAATTTAATAGATTCTTTACTAACATTAAAATTATCATAAACCCTTGTTGCATCATCTGTTATTATAGCATAACCATTTACAGGAATACTCAAATTCATATCATATAGTCCATCACTTAATGTATCATTTTGAGATTTATCCCCAATAAACCATCCATTAACATCTATAGGAGAATTATCATAGTTATACAGTTCTACATATTCAATATATTTATCATAAGGTTCATTTGTATTAGCCATTACCTCATTAATCCTAATAGAACCAGTTACAAATGGAACAACCAATAAAAATAATATAATATATCTTATCCCCATACACCCTCAATCTCCTTTCCGCACTCACACCTCCCTTTTATAACTTTATTCTGTAAAATATTATATCCTTTTCTTTCAATTAATAAACTTTTACATTCTCCACAATATGTATTTTCTTCATCACCTAAATTACCAATATAAACATAATCTAAATATTTAGAACCAATTTTTTTAGCTATCTCAAGAGTCTTAACAGGAGTCTCTTCTAAATGTTTTAATTTATAGCAAGGAAAAAATCTGGAAAAATGTAAAGGTGTTTTTCTACCTAAATTTTCAGAAACCCATTTACAAAGTTCCTCAATTTCCTTCTTAGAATCATTTGCACCTGGTATAACCAAATTAGTAACCTCAACCCAAACTTTATTTCTTTTCAAAATTTTTAAACTTTCAAGAACAGGCTCAACCCACCCTAAAGTATACTTTCTGTAAAACTTATTATTAATTCCTTTCAAATCAATATTTGCAGCATCTATATACTTGCAAAGTCTCTCCAAAGGCTCTTTATTAATAAAACCATTTGAAACAATCACATTTTTCAAACCTTCTTTTTTAGCCAATTTAGCAATATCCAATGTAAATTCATATGCTGTTATTGTGGGATCTGTATAAGTATAAGCAATCCCAATACATTTATGCTCTTTAGCTTGTTTAACAATATCTTCAGGACTCATATCAACAGAAGAAACCCCTTCAGGACCAACTTGAGAGATTGAACTGTTCTGGCAGGCTAAACAATGTAAATTACATCCAGCAGTTCCAATAGAATATACTTTCTCACCAGGAAAAAAATGATTCAAAGGTTTTTTCTCAATTGGATCAACACCAACAGAACATGGTTTCCCATAAACTAAAGAATAAAGTTTTTCATTTTTTACTTCTCTAACTTTACAATTCCCTCTATTATTTTCTTTAATCACACAATTCCTAGGACAAAGCTGACACTGAACATCACCATTCAATTTTTTATAATACAAAGCTTCTTTCATTTTTTACTTTTCCTTATCATTTCTGGGACTGAATCAAGAAGTGTTTTTTTAATCCCTAATTGTTTTAATAGGTGTTTTAAATCTTTTTCATTTCCTGCTTCAATTTCAACAGTTGGTTTTAAACCTTTTATATTTTCAACATATAAATTAATTTTTCCTAGTTTATACTCCCAACCTTTTCTAAAGAATTCATAGCCTTTCTTTATTTTATCTCCAAACTTTTTATTAATAAAAGAATGAGCTTCTTTATTTGTATCAAACTCTTTTTTTAGGAGGCAATTACTAACTTTGCTTTCTTTTTTCCACTCTGCTTTTTTGTGAACTAAAACAATTTTTTTGGTAGGCCAACTACTTATCTTATATATTCTTAATCTAATAAATTCCTTATTCAAATTTATTTTTTTTGAAGTTGAAAGGAAAATCACATCTGTAAATGAGTAATTACTTTTAAAAAGTCCACCAAGTTGTTCTATCTTTTTCTTTGTTTTTTCTATATTTTTTATTATTCCTCTTACTTCTTTCATAATTTCCTCTGTTTAAATTTACCAATTAACTCCTCAAACTTTATACCTTTTTTCTTACTTAACTTCAAATCAACACAATAAGTTCCTTTCTTACTTTTATCCAATTGCTTAGGTTCTAAAAACAACCAATCTTCATTATCATATCTCATACCAATCCAGGCCTCAGCTCCAAAAGTTTTAGAAAATTCTTTCAAACCATCTATCTGTTCTGTTTTTAAATATCTTTTAATTTTCTGTTTGCTAGATTTACACTCTATAGCTAATACTCTCCCTTTCTTACCAGCAATCAAATCAGTCGCCAACTCACTAGTATTTCCAGAACCAGCTGTTCTTATACAGGACCATTTATTAGAAAAAAACATATGCAATAATTCCCTCTCTGTTCTTGAACCTTTCCGTTTCATCTGAACACCTTCAAATACCCTTTTAGTATCATACCATTTAAAATATTATTTTTTAATTCTTTACTTAGTTTATTAAAATTATTGTTATAAAATATATTTATTCCTCTATTTAACATATCCTCAAAACTTTTTAAATTCAATTTCTTTTCTTTACATTGTAAAAATAAATCTATATCACTTCCTTTAACATCTTCTCCTTTTGTAGCAGAACCAAAAAGCACAATAATATCCGGCATACAGTTTTTATTTAAGTAATCTAATAAACCAGACTCTTCTATTTCTTTTATTATATCTAATCTTTTAAGAAATTTAAAATATTTATTATCTCTATTTGCATAATAAACTGGATATCCATGAATCCTGTGTTCACCTCTAACAATTAAACTTTCCTTCTCCAACTCATCTAAATATTTTTTAACAGATTTTGGAGCTAAACTTATTTTTCTGCTAATTTCTCTTAATTGAAAATCCTTAGCCAGAGGATCATCAAAAAATATTTTCAATACTTTATATCTGTTATCTTTTGTTAACATATGTAATAATAATATAACAACTGATATATAAATATTATGGTATCATCAAAAGAGTTCATATATATATAAAATTATTTAACTTCAGAAATAGTTAATCTAACTTCTAAAGGTTCACCCTGTTCATTATTAACATTTATTACTCTAAATTCAGGTTTATTTTTACTTATAAAATGTATATCTCCATATTCACTTGTTATTTCTTGTCTTTGTATACCAAATTCTTTACTTCTTCTTATCAAAATTAATTCTGTTTTTTTTACAACATCTCTTAAAACTTTACCCCCTTGTTTATCATAAAAACCAAAATTCCCACCTTCTATTTGTACATGATACAAAGAACCATCTATTTCTCTAGCTTCTCTCCTAACATCCTCCTTTTCTGCTGTAGGAAGGATATCATATATTTCATGATTTATTTCCATTTTAATCAAAAATTTAGTAATTTATTGATTTATAAATGTTACTACTACATTTCAGCAACACAATACCTATTTCTACCACTTTCTTTAGCTTGATATAAAGCTTTATCAGCTTCTTCTATTAAAACTTTAATCTTATCTTCATCACCCATATCACTATCTAAAAAACCTAAAACAGCATCTAATCCAGAGTTATAAGTAAAACCACCTATACTTACTGTTATACTTTTATATCCTCCCTCCTTTGGATTTTTACCTTTTACAGATTCAGGTATTTGTGTTCTTTCTATCCTGCTTCTTATTTTTTCAGCTACTTTTCTTAATTCTTTTTGATCAGTTTCAGGTAAAACTATACATATTTCTTCTCCACCATATCTAACTGCTATATCTTCTTTTCTTGTAGATTCCCTAACAATTTGAGCTATTGTTTTTAAAGCCTCATCTCCTTGTACATGCCCATAATTATCATTGTAAAGTTTAAAGTTATCAGCATCTATCATTAATATAGAAACATCTTCATTATGTCTTTCTGCTCTTGCATACTCTCTTTCTAAGAAAGGAAATAAATTTTCAACTCTTTCTAAACCTGTTTTACCGTCGTATATTACTCTATTTTCTAATCTTCTATACTCTTCATCTTTCTCCATTTCTCTAGTTTTTAAAGCTATTAAAAAACCATTTACAATAGGGTCAGTTCTATCTAAATCAAACTGTTTTGCTAATTCCTCTATTCCTGAATTTTTATTATTATTCATTTTTAACTACTATTAAGTAACTAATATCATTTATAAACCTTTTGGTATACAAAAGATATATGCAATATAAATACATGGAACACACAGCAGATTTAAAATTTCAAGCTTTTGGGAAAAATCTAAAACATGCATTCTCAAACGCAGCTAAAGCTATGTTTAATTCCATGGTTCCTCTAAAACAAATAACACCAAAAATAACAAAACCCATAGAAATAACCTCAGAATCAATAGAAAGCTTACTTTTTGACTGGTTAGCAGAATTATTAAGAATACATGACACAAACAACCTACTTTTCTCAGAGTTCACAATAACAAATCTTAACAGGCAAGACTCTAACT